>WGBB01000150.1 GCA_015494505.1 Nitratiruptor sp.
ATAAAAAGTATAGCATAATTTATGGCTATAACTATAATTTCACTCTTCTTCGCTGCAATAGATGTCTATAAAATCTTGCAAAGTATCCGCATAGTCACTCGCTTCGTTTACCAAACAATCCATTGCATCTTCCGTATCTCCCGTGCCGCCGCTGGAGCCGATGTAGAGATTGCATTTGGCTTCTTTATACTCCCACCAGGCGCTATCCATATTCTCCACCTCGCCTCTTCGCTTTTGTGGAATGCAGGCTTTGAGCTTCTGCGCTCGCTTGCGTATCAGCTGCTCGAGCCGCTCGTTTTCTCTATCCATACATTGCAAAAAATCTATCGTACTCGTAGCGTTTTTCATACATACATCGTACTCCTTGCTGGTCTTTGCAAAGAGCGACGCAGCTATAAGTGCTAATAAAAACAGAATCCTACGCACGTTACTCCTTTGCATCAAAATTTTGTACACTATATTCTACAAAGCTTTTGGCAAAAAGGATACCCGATGAAAAAGATAATTTTCATTTTTCTCTCTTTCGCAGTAGCTTTTGCGGCATATAGTACCACCGAAGTGAAGAAGCACATAGGAGAAAATGCCGAAGTTTGCGGGAAAGTCTCTGGAATCTACCATCACAGAAACGGCCATATTTTTCTCGATCTTGACGGCAGATACCCGCACCAAAAGATGACCGTGGTTATCTGGAAAGAGTATGTGGGTAATTTCGAGTCCATTCACTTCAAAAACAGACACATCTGTGTCCAAGGCCGCATCCGTCTCTACAAAGGCAAACCGGAAATCTTTCTCAAATCAAGATCGCAGCTAACGATGCAGCGCGGTCGGCGCTGAATTCGCTTACAAAAATTATGCTTTCCTTTTATAGCAATCTACTTTCCTTGTGAAGAAGGATAAAAAAGTACTAATGTTTCACTGTAAAGAAGGAAAAAAATTGATGAGTATACACTTTTACAAGGAAAATAAGTTTTCCAGAAAATCAATGTCCATTTTAAATTTTGACACATTTTTGATTATGGCCAAGGTAAAAACTTTAACCAAAAAGATGCTGTCAAACCAAGTATTGCTCCTATTATTCCCAAAGCCATAGTTTGTACTATATTGTCATTTATCACTAAACTTAAAGTTATACCAAAAAACAATCCACCTAAAAATTGGAAAAGCTTAGGAAATTTAAAGGCTTTTGGTTCTAATTCTGGAGCTGCAACAAGACCAAAAAAAAGCCCAAGTAAAAATATTAATCCAATCTTTTCCCAATCTCCGTAATTAAAAAGTAGTGCTATCAACGCTGGTAACAGAGCGAAACCTAATAAAGTAAAAGCAACTACTTTTAACAACATACCGCCTTATTATTTAGTTATATATTAAAATACTTCGCCTCCGGGTGATGCACTACGATGGCGCAGGTGGACTGCTCGGGGTGGATCTGGAACGTTTCGCTCAAGGTTATGCCAAACTCTTCTGGACGCAAGAGATTGAAGATGTGGCGATTGAGCTCGAGATCGGGACAGGCGGGGTAGCCGGGGGAGTAGCGCGCGCCCTGGTAGCCTGCCATCTTCACATCTCTTAGATCCGGTTTTTCGTTGCGAAGTATTCCAAGCTCGATGCGTATCTGCTTATGCACCACTTCGGCCAAAGCTTCGGCAAGTTCTACGCTGAGGCCATGCACCAGGTGGTACTCGTGGTATTTACCGGCTTTGAAGAGCTCGCCTTCATACTCGCTAAACTTGCTCCCCGCGCTCACGCAGGTAAAGGCGCACACATCCATGCGCTCATCATGGAAATAGTCGGCGATGCAGCGATGCGGCTTTTTACGCTGCCTGGGGAACGTAAAGATCTCTATCGCATCGCCTATGATGTTCTCTATCGGCTCATGGTTGGCATCTTCGTCCCGCTCCCAGCCAAATTCTTCTCCAAAGACATAGAGCTCGTTATCGACTCTGCGCACCGGCCAGTAACCATAGAGCAATGTGGGTTCGAAGATACCTTGCAACTCTTTGCGCAGGCGCTCAAATGCTGGAATCACTTTTTCATCAAGCTGCTTTTGGTACTCCTCTTTGCTCATGCCTTTGGATTTATACCCCCAGCGCTGTTTGAAAAGCAGCCGCTTATTGATCCATTCATAGGCTATATCTGGGTCGATATCAAGAGTTTTTCTCCCCCAAAAGGGTGGCGTGGGGACGGGAGCCGGTTTGGGGAGAATGATGTTTGCCGGATCGATTTTGACTTCCTCTTCCTCTTTAACGGCCACTTCGATCTCTTCAGCGTTGTCGCTGCCAAGAGTCGTATCGAAATTACCCTCTTCGATGCGCGTCATCGCTACGATCCCATCAAACGCATCGCGACAGTAGAATATCGGCCCGTCATAAGCCGGACGGCAAAACTCATCCACGAACTTCTTCGTCAGTGCCGCACCACCCAGAAGCACCGGCGCCGTGATGCCGCGGCGCTTCATCTCCTGCAGGTTCTCTAACATCACTTGGGTGGATTTGACCAGAAGCCCGCTCATGCCGATAGCCTGCGCCTTGTGCTCTTCAAAGGCTCTTAGAAACTCTTCGAGCTCCACTTTGATGCCAAGGTTAATGACCTTAAAGCCGTTGTTGGTAAGCAGGATATCTACGAGGTTTTTGCCCACGTCATGTACGTCGCCTTTAACGGTGCCAAGAATCAGCGTAGTCTGGGAGCTCTTCTCGGCTTTTGGCAAGAATTGATTGAGATAGTCCACGGCAGCTTTCATCACCTCGGCACTTTGCAAAACGAATGGCAACTGCATCTGTCCGCTACCAAAGAGATCTCCCACCTCTTTCATGGCACCAATGAGGATCTCATTGATGATCTTTTCTGGATCTATCTCATCTTTCGCCTTTTCAAGTAGCGGCATCATCCGCTCTTTGTCGCCATCGATGAGGAGTTTGTGGATCTGCTCTTCTAGCGGCAGCTTGGCCAGCTCATCGTCGCTGCCGGCTTCCTTTTTGTCTGCTTTGCTAAAGTGCTCGATAAATTTAAAGAGCGGATCACCCTTTTCGCGCCTGTTAAAGAGTAGATCTTCACAGACTTTGCGGTCTTCCTCGCTGATTTTGTGGTAAGGGATCAAGTTTTTGACGTTGACGATGGCCATCGTGAGGCCGGCTTCCACGCAGTGGTGCAAAAAGACGCTGTTGAG
>WGBB01000151.1 GCA_015494505.1 Nitratiruptor sp.
ATGGGCATCTGCGCAAGATCCTCGTTAAAAAGGGCGATTATGTCCAAAAAGGGCAGATAATCGGCTATATGGGCTCTACCGGGCTTTCGACGGGGCAGCATCTGCACTATGAGGTGCGCTTTGACAAAAAGCCTCTCAACCCCCTCAATTTTATGCGCTGGAGTGGTGCGAATTTCTATGCCATCACCAAGCGCGAGCGCCACGTGCCCTGGGAGTCGCTCATCAAGGCTATCCGAGCCGTCTCGCTCCAAAAGAGCAGAGGTGACGATAGCAAAACGGAGTCCAACGAAACCGTAGCCGAAGCGAGTGGTGCAAACAGAAGTGATAAAAAAAGTGTATACTAAAAGAAAAGTTTGCAAAGGTGCACTATGGGGATTTTCGACAAAAACGAGAGTCGCGGCGCTTTAGCGAAAGAGACTACCGTTATTTCTCAAAATACGAAAATAGAGGGCGAAATCACCCTCGAATCCAATCTCCATATCGACGGCGAGATAGAAGGGACCATCAAATCCTCAAGCGTCGTTTCGGTGGGTAAATCGGGACAGGTCAAGGGTGAAATCTATGCCCAAAAGGTGTTGGTGAGCGGCCGCGTCAACGGCAAGATAGATGCCAAGGAGATCGAAATCGTCACTGGTGGACGCGTGGTAGGAGAGATATTCGTGGAAAATCTCGTAATTCAGAGTATGGGAGTCTTTAGCGGGGTTTCACACCAAAAGGAGACAGAGGAGGCGAAGGTGGAGGAACCTTCGCAGATAGAATTTAAAGAGGAGTCTTAAGCTCCGAAGAGCCCCACGGCCCATTTTGTAACGAAATAGCCGCCTACCATCAGCCATACTGCCATCATAAGTGCCAAGAGCACCGGCTTGATGCCTGCTTGTTTGAACTTTTCTACGCTTGTCTCCATTCCGAGCGCCGTCATCGCCATCGTTAGCAAGAAGGTATCCACTTCGTTGATGCTGTGAATGACGGGTTTGAGGCTTTCGATATTGACGAGAAATGAGTTGATGCCTGCCATCACGATGAACCAGACCGCAAACCAGGGAATCGTGACTTTGAATTTTTTCTCCCCGCTTGCAGCAGCACCGGCACCGCGTGAGATGAGGATACCGAGGATGATGAGAAGCGGAGCGATCATCATAACGCGCGTCATTTTGACGATGACTGCGTTGTTCATCGCCGTTTCGCTCACAGCTCCTCCGGCAGCCACCACCTGCGCCACTTCGTGCACGGTGCCACCCACGTAGATACCGTAGACGGATGGATCCATATGCAAGATTCCGGAGCGGTAGAGTGCCGGGTAGGTAAACATCGCGATAGTACCGAAGAGCACCACCGTTCCTACCGCCACGGCGCTTTTGTATGGCTCTGCTTTAAGCACGGGCTCGGTGGCCAGCACCGCAGCCGCACCGCACACGCTCGATCCGGCAGCCGTGAGCACCGCAGTGTCGCGATCGAGCCCGAAAAGTTTGGTGCCTGCCCACCAGCCGAGGATAAAAGTGGTAGTGAGCATTACCGTCGATACCGTCAGACCCGCTAATCCCACTTCCGCGATTTGCTGGAAGGTGATGCGAAAACCGTAGAGGATGATGGCAAAACGCAAAAGCTGTTTGGAGCTAAAGACGATGCCGGGTACCCACTCTTGGGGGATATGGCTGCGCAAGGTATTGGCATAGAACATCCCGATGACGATACCGATGATGAGAGGGCTGATTGCCAATGCTTTAATGAAGCTTACTTGGGAGATTTGGATTGCAGCGATGGTAAAGAGCGCTACAAACAAAATCCCGTTGAGGGTGTATTTGATATTCTCTTTGCTAAAAGCCATATCGCTCCTTTATAAATTTTTATTCTCGTATTATAAAACTTTCTTTATAATAAGTAAAATCAATAAAATCCTATAATATTTATAAAAATATTTGAAAAGGCTATCGATGCGCATCACGTTACGTCAGATGGAGATATTTTTGGAGGTGGCCAAGATAGGGCACCTCACCCAAGTGGCCCAGAAGTTCGGTCTCAGTCAATCGGCGGTCTCTATGAGCCTCAAGGAGCTGGAATCGATCCTAGGGTGCAAGCTTTTCGAACGTGTCCAAAAGCGCCTCGTGCTCAACGAAAAGGGGCGTGCCTTTTTCCAAGAGATCGAGCCGCTTGTCTACAAACTCCAAGATATCGAAGCGGAATTTATGTCGATGGAGAACAAGGGAAAGCTGGTTATCGGCTGCAGCACTACGATAGCCGATTACATTATGCCCAAAGTGGTCTGTGAGTATATGAACCAATACCCCGAAGTCAAAATCACTCTCAAAATCGGCAATACCGCCGAAATCGCCCAGATGACCGAAAAAGGGCTTATCGATCTTGGTTACATCGAAGGGGAGATTGAGTGTCCCTACTGCATCAAGACACCCATCGGCAAGGATGAGCTGGTGGTGGTCACAGGCGATAAGAGCCTAGCGCGCAAGAAGGAGCACTATATCGATACGCTTCTCGATAAAAAATGGATTTTGCGCGAAGAGGGGAGTGGTACCAGAAGCGAGTTCGTCAAGCAGCTCGACAAATTTGCGAGCGAGCTCAATATCTATCTGGAGCTACGCCACACCGAGGCTATCATCAGTGTGCTCAAGGATGTGGATGAGAGCCTTAGTTGTGTTAGCAAAATCGCCGTGCGCAACGCTTTGGAAAGCGGAGAGCTGTACGAGATTAAGATTAAAGGTTTCGATTTTAGCCGCGATTTTTATCAAATCTACTATAAAAACAAGTATCAAAGCGAGCTTTTCAAAAAATTCAGCCTCTATGCACGCAGTAGATTTGCTCAGATACTAGGAGACAAATATGCGTAACCTCTATGAAGATGTGGCCTTTTTGGACCGCAAGTGCTACGATATCTACAATCTCAGTGAAGACCTGCTGATGGAGCATGCCGCCGCGGCGCTGGCTGCGGCGGTGCGCCAAGAAGCCAAGAGGGGTGCGAAGGTGCTCATCGTCGCAGGCCCCGGCAACAACGGCGGTGACGGTGTGGCGTGCGCCAGGCAGCTGTTGGGAGAATACGATGTGCATCTTTTTATGCCTTATGGCGCTAAAAGCCAGATGTGCAAGCTCCAGCTCGACCGCTTCTACGCTTGCGGCGGGGAGCTGAGCGAAGATATGAGCGAAGCGGATGTGGTGGTGGATGCCCTCTTTGGCACGGGGCTTTCGAAGCCTTTGCGTGAGGATGCTATTAAACTCATCGAGCATCTCGGAGCTCTGGATGCGATCAAAATCGCCTGCGATATCCCAAGCGGCCTCGATGCCCTGGGTAATCCCCATCCTGTAGCTCTCAAGGCCCACCGCACCGTCACGATGGGTGCGCCGAAATTAGCGCTATATATGGATAACGCCAAAGACTATGTGGGTGCTGTGGAGGTGGCGGACCTAGGGGTAAGCGGCGTACTCTATGAAGAGGAGAGTCCCTATAAGCTCCTGGAGTGCAAGGATCTGCATCCTCCTTATCGCTCACAGCAAAACTCCAACAAAGGCACCTACGGGCATCTATCACTCTTAGCCGGCGAAAAGGAGGGTGCGGCCATTATGGCAGGGCTGGCCGCGCTGCGCTACGGTGCGGGGCTCGTGACGATTTTGACCTACGAAAATATCAGCGTCCCCTATGAGCTGATGCACTCATCCCATCTGCCTCCAAAGACCACGGCCCTGGCTGTGGGAATGGGGCTGGGGATGGAGTATAGCGACGAAGATTTGTGGGAGTTTTTGGACAACGACCTGCCGCTGGTGGTGGATGCAGACCTTTTTTACAGCGATGCCGTGCTGAAGATTTTGGAGCGCGAAAAGGTGGTGCTCACACCCCATCCCAAAGAGTTCGCCTCGCTTCTTAAAGTGTGTGGCATAGGCGAATATAGTGTCGCCGAAATTCAGAGCGACCGTGTAGGCTTTGCCAAGAAATTTTGCACTGCCTACCCTGAAGCGGTGTTGGTGCTCAAAGGTGCCAACCCCATCATCGCCCGGGATGAAAGCCTCTACATTAATCCTTGCGGCACCAATGCACTGGCCAAAGGAGGCAGCGGCGATGTGCTCACGGGCCTCATAGGAGCGCTCCTGGCACAAGGCTATGAGCCTCTCGAAGCCGCCATCCAGGGCAGCCTCGCCCACGCGGTGGCTTCTACGAAAGTGGAGCGCAACGACTACGCCCTCACACCGAGCGATCTCATCGAGGCCATCAGTCGCCTATGAAGCGTATCGTCATCCTCTTTAGCGGCCGCGGCACCAACCTCGAAAATATCGCCAAAAA
>WGBB01000152.1 GCA_015494505.1 Nitratiruptor sp.
AGAAACGGTGCATAGCCAGGAAAAACTCACGGAGTTTGAAATCTACCGCCTCCTCGAAAAGGGCAAGGTGCTCCTCACCGGTAACGCCGTAGGCGAAAAGATCGGTGCGGGCAATGTCAAAATCATGTTTAGCATGGCAGAAGCCGACAAGTTCAAAGAGGGTGACGTCCTCGTAGCACCCACCACCAGCCCCGATTGGGAGCCTGTGATGAAGAAGGCGAGTGCTATCATCACCGAAACGGGCGGACGCACCTGCCATGCGGCGATCGTGAGCCGCGAGCTCGGCAAGCCTGCAGTGGTAGGAGCCAAGAACGCCACGAAGGTGCTGCATGATAACCAACCCGTGACTGTTAGCTGCGCCGAAGGGGAGATCGGCAAAATCTATGATGGCATCCTCAAATTCGAAGTCCAAAAAGTAGATATCTCCAAACTCCCCCGCCCTAAAACGAAAATCATGATGAACCTGGGCAACCCCGAGCTCGCCTTTAGCCTGGCAAAGCTCCCAGTCGATGGCATAGGACTGGCGAGAATGGAGTTTATCATCAACAACTACATCAAAGCCCACCCCATGGCCATTCGCCATCCCGAGATGCTCAGCGAAACGGAAAAGGCGCTCATCGACGAGCTGGCCTTTCCTTTCGATGGGGATGCCGTCGATTTCTTCGTTAAAACCCTGAGCGAGGGGGTCGCCACGATCGCTAGCAGCGTCTATCCCAAAAAGTGCATCGTGCGCATGAGCGATTTTAAGTCCAACGAATACGCCAACCTCTTGGGCGGTCGCCACTTCGAGCCCATCGAAGACAACCCGATGCTGGGCTTTAGGGGTGCTGCTCGCTATACGCACCCAAGCTACGCCGACGGCTTTGCGCTAGAGTGCAAGGCGATGAAGCGAGCGATTTTTGAGATGGGATTTGACAACATCGTGCTGATGATACCCTTTTGTCGCCGCATTGACGAAGCCAAACGGGTCAAAAAAGCAATGGAAGAGCATGGGCTCCAAGGCGTGCCTATCTATATGATGTGCGAAATCCCCAACAACGTGATCTTGATCGATGAATTTTTGAAAATCTATGACGGCATCAGCATCGGAACCAACGACCTGACGCAGCTGACTCTGGGAGTCGATCGCGACAGCGAGATCGTGGCCTTTGACTATGACGAGCGCGACGAAGGGGTCAAGAAGATGGTGCAGTTAGCCGTGGAAGGGGCTAAGCGTGCCGGCAAGTATTCGGGTCTTTGCGGTCAAGCGCCCAGCGACTATCCCGAATTTGCAGAGTTCTTGGTCAAAATCGGGATCGAGTCCATGAGCCTCAACCCCGATAGCGTGCTTAAAATCATTAAAGATGTTGCGGAGATGGAACAATGACAGTAGAGATAAGTTACGGTGCGGCGGAGGTGGTGACGGGATCGTGCCATCTCGTCAAATTCGATGACGGAACCAAGGTGCTCGTCGATTGTGGGATGTTTCAGGGTTTGGATGAGTATAAAAACTACGAACCGTTGGGGTTCGATCCAAGCGATATCGACTATCTATTAGTTACGCATGGTCACCTCGATCATGTGGGACGAATCCCATTGCTCTACAAAGAGGGTTTTCGCGGCACTATCGTAGCCACCGCTCCTACATTCGATGTGATGAAGGTGGTTTTGCTCGATACCGCACACCTGATGCAAGAGGACTTCGACACCGCCTTCAAAAAAGCGCAGCGCCGCGGCGAAGAGGAGAGCGTCAAAGAGCCACTCTACACCAAAGCCGACGTCAAGGATACGCTGCGTTTGCCTCGAAGAGTGGTCAAGTACGGTCAAACCATCAAACTCTCGCCTCGCATCAAGGTGCGCTACAAAGATGCCGGCCACATCATCGGCGCGGCCTTTTTGGAGATCGAATACAAAGAGGATGGCATTACCAAACATGTAATATTTAGCGGAGATTTGGGCAACCGCCAGGTCCATCTCAATCCCCCACCCACCGATCCGGCCACGGCGCGTGCAGTCTTCGTGGAGAGCACCTACGGCGATAGGCTCCATAAAGACTACGACTCCAGCGTGGCGGAGTTCAAAGAAGCGGTGCTCAAAACCCTCAAGCACGAGGGCAACGTGCTAATACCCTCTTTCGCCATCGAGCGTACCCAGCAGCTGCTCTGTATCCTGAACGAAATGTACGAAAACGGTGAACTGCCGCGCTCGGTAAACGTCTTTCTCGATTCACCCATGGCAATACGCACGACGCGCATCTATGAAAAGTATCGCAATATGCTCTCAGATTACTGCCAGAATCGCGACCATCCTTTCGCATTTCCCAATCTTCGCTTCACCTCCACCCCTAACGCCTCGAAACGCATCAACTCCATCAAACGGGGCAACATCATCATCGCCGGCAGCGGCATGTGCAACGGCGGACGGATACTGCACCACTTCAAGCACCGCATCTGGGATGCCAGAAACGCCGTGATCTTCGTGGGGTACCAGGCCGAAGGCACATTGGGACGCGAGATCATCGAAGGAGCCAAGTTCATCGACATATACGGTGAAAAGATCAAAATTAACGCCAAAATCTACACTATCAACGGTTTTTCGGCCCACGCCGACCAGCGCGAACTCACCGAATGGATAGGCAAAATCAACGGCTTGGAGAAAATCTTTCTCATCCACGGCGAAGCCGACAAGCAGCGGATTTTCAAAAAGCATCTTTTGCAAACACTACACAAGAAAGTGCACATCGTCAAACAGGGTGAAATAATTCATCTTTAATGCAAAAATGGATACAATTGAGCAAAATTTTAAGGAGCGTCCATGAAAAAGGTAGCCATTAACGGCCTTGGCCGCATCGGGAAGATGGTGCTGTGGCACTATGTGCTCAACAAACCCAAAAACGTAGAAATCTGCGTCGCCAACGGCGGTAGCGGAACTGCCGAGGATCTCGCCTATATGCTCAAGTTCGATTCTGTCCATGGAAGATTTCCCGTGGACGTATCCTATGGAGATGACTATTTGCAAGTGGGCGACCAAAAAATCACGCTCGTCACCGGTCGCGACCCCGAAAAGCTTCCTTGGAAAGAACTCGGTGTCGATATCGTGCTCGAGTGTACAGGGAAGTTTACCAAGCGTGCTGATGCCGCAAAACACCTCGAAGCGGGAGCAAAAAAGGTAATCATCTCCGCACCCAGCAAAGACGCGGAGCTTACCGTCGTCATGGGTGTGAACCACGACTGGTACGACCCGGCCAAACATGACGTCATCTCCAACGCATCCTGTACCACAAACTGTCTCGCACCGGCTATCAAGGTGCTGCATGATGCTTTCGGTATCGAGAGTGCACTGGTCACTACGGTACACGCCTACACATCCAGCCAAGTGACGGTGGATGCGAAGAAACCCGGCAAACATAGACGCGGTCGCGCTGCGGCGCAAAACATCATCCCTACTTCTACGGGTGCAGCCATCGCCACGACCAAGGTCATCCCGGAGCTCGAAGGCAAGATGAACGCCCTCGCACTGCGTGTGCCGGTACCGGACGTAGCCATCACCGATATCAACGCAACTCTCAAAAGAGACGTCACGGCCGAAGAGGTGAACAAAGCCTTCGAAGAGGCGATGCGAGGAGAGCTCAAAGGTATTCTCGAAATCACCTACGACGAAGTGGTCTCTACAGATATCATCAACAACCCCCACTCCTCCATCGTCGACGGTCTCTCCACGATGGTCGTGGACGGCAACAAAGTCAAAGTCTTTAGCTGGTACGACAATGAGTTCGGCTATAGCGGACGCCTACTGGAGATGGCCGACTATATCGCGGAAAGGATGTAGATGAAACTAATTCTCATACGCCACGGACAAAGCGAATGGAACGCCAAAAACCTCTTTACCGGCTGGATCGATGTGAATCTGAGCGAAAAAGGTAAAGAGGAGGCCAAAAAGGCCGGCAAACTGCTCAAAGAGGCCGGCA
>WGBB01000153.1 GCA_015494505.1 Nitratiruptor sp.
CGCTTTTATCCTTTTCGATACCCAAAATATCATCCGAGGCCGCTACGACTCTCCCGTGGAAGCGGCGGTGGACCTCTATCTCGATGTACTCAACCTTTTCGTCTCCATTTTGCAACTTTTGGGGATTTTGGGCAATGAAGAGTGAGGAAGCCAAACTCTTTCGCCTCATCGACGCTAATCTCAATAGACTCCGCGAGGGAATACGTGTGGTGGAGGATATCCTCCGCTATATAGAAGATAATGGAGACCTCGCAAAACGTCTCAAAGAGGTGCGTCACAAGGCACGCTTCGAAGACTCGAGACTCCTAGAATTTCGCGATATCGAGGGCGACGTGCTCAAAAGCTCCACATCATCTGAGATGGAGCGCACCGATATCGCGAGTCTCAAGCGCGCCAACATCAAACGCGCTCAGGAGTCCGCGCGCGTCCTCGAAGAGGCTCTCAAACTTATCGACCCAAAAGCTAGTGCGCTTTTTAAGACAATACGCTACGAACTTTACGATATAGAAAAAGCACTCTAATCTTCGAAAAAGCTCTCATCGGAAGCGTCGATATCGAAGGTAGTCGAAGCTGTAGCGTTGGTTTCATTGACTTCTACGACCACTTTCCATGTGCCTTTCTCGCGCCACGGCAAGAAGCGATAGTCATAGACCGATCCATAAAAGGGTGGGACATAGAAAGTCTTGATGCGATCATCTTTGCGGCTGGGAGAAATCCAGTGAAATCGCACGTGGAGTCCGTTGCTGTTATCTGACCTATCGATATAATAGGTGCAGATAATCTTTTCGTTTTGGATAGTGCAGCTAACACTCCCTGCAAACAATAATGCCGGCACGATCAACAATAGCGACTTTTTGCCCATAGAAACACCACTTCAAACTCGAGATAACGATGTGGATAGGTCTGCAAAAGATGCCGCAACTGCGCCACAGAAGCACGCTTGCGACCACTACTAACACCGCTTCTTTTTATGTAGGTAAACATCTGCTTGGTATCCTCAAAAAAGAGACGATACCCTCGTACTTCATAGTCTACCATAAAGTGACGTGAAGCGAAAGCGAGTATGTCCTCTTTATTATAAATAGGCGAAGAGAGCCCTAATATTTCGTGGATCGTGGCGAAAGTGCCGGATGTAAAGAGGGCAAAGGCACCGAAAGGAGCTGTCTTGGCGATATGAAAAAACGCTTTTTCGAGATTTTTGCTCCACTGTAGTGCAGAAGCGGAAAAGGCAAGGTCGAAAGAGTCACTTCCAAGCTTTTGCCAGCAACACGCATCATCGAAATCGCACACGATTTTGCGCACCTTCGCGCTAGGATGCAAAGCCAGCATCTTTTTAGAAGAGTCGAGGGCTACGAAGCGCTCGAAATCCCAGTCGATATTGCGATAGACTTCGCCGCTGCCGGCTCCTATATCAAGAAGATATCTCCCGCAAAAAGGGGTGTTGCGCACCAGATGTTTGGCCACACGGCTCTGGATAATTTTGTAGTTTTGATACTCGTGGGCAAATCTCTCGAACTCTTTGATATGATTCAACAGTCTTTTACCTCGTTTTAGGTATAATTGGGCAAAAATCGCAAAGGACAAGGATGACGAAAATCCTTTTTATCGTGCAAATCGTCTTGGCGATAGTGCTGACAATCGTAATTTTACTACAAAAAAGCTCCTCAATCGGCCTAGGTGCGTATAGCGGCAGTAACGAATCTGTCTTTGGTGCGAAGGGTCCGCAAGGATTTTTGGCACGTCTTACCTTTTTCCTAGCTACCCTTTTCGTGCTCAACACGATTTTGCTGGGATATATGTACAACAAAACCTTCAACAACTCCGTGGTGGAAAAGGTCCAGCCACAAAAGAGCTCTCCCATTCCAGAAGTGCCGGCAGCCAAAGAGCATGCTCCGCAAGCTCCTGCTACTCACTAGTCTCGCTCTCGCCCTTTTCGGGGGCGTGAAAATCCTCAGCTACCACCGTTTCGATGAGCCGCAGCACCCTTCGATGAATGTATCGCTCAAAACTCTTGAGCGCCATCTGCAATATCTCAAAACACACGGATACACGATCGTCCCTCTTCGGCGCGTAGTGGAAAATATCAAAAAAGGCGAACCTCTCGATCCTAAATGGGTGGTCATCACCATTGATGACGGCTATAAATCGCTCCTCAAAGCTTTGCCGATTTTCGAAAAATATGACGCTACCTTTACGCTTTTTGTCTATGTCCAGGCGGTGGATGAGGGATATGGCGATTTCCTCCGCTGGCACGATTTGCGCCGGCTGGCCAAACGCTATGACATCGAGTTTCACTCCTATGCCCATCCCAAACTTACAAAACTTTCCAAAAAAGAGGTCCTCCAAGACACCCTCAAGGGACTCCACATCTTTTACAAAAATCTCGCTTACTATCCTAGATACTACGCCTATCCTTACAGCCTCTACAACGAAGAGATCAAACAAACGATTCGCTACTTTCCCTTCGAAGCGGCATTCGCTCTCAATAACAAAGAGGCCGATATCTCTTGTGATCCCTATGCCATCAATCGCGTTATGGCAGCCGATTTTGCACAATTTCGCAAACTCTTCGAAAAATAAAGCAAAAACATAGTAAAATTTGGTCAAAAATTTCCAAGGAGTCGCTATGGAACTGAGTGAAGTCTATGAATACGCCCGCGATCATATGCAAAAAAGCCTCGAAGTGCTCAAGAAAGATTTCAACACCTTGCGCACGGGACGTGTCACCACAGCCGTCGTAGAAGGCATAAAAGTAGACTACTACGGCGCACCCACACCTCTCAATCAAGCTGCCAGCGTCGTGGCTGCTGATGCTACCACCATCGTCATCTCTCCTTGGGATAAGAGCCTTCTCGATGAGATAGAGCGCGCCATTCAGGAGGCCAATATCGGCGTCAACCCCAACAACGACGGCGAGCAGATCAAACTCTTCTTCCCACCTATGACCGTGGAGCAGCGTGAAGCGGAAGCCAAAAAGGCCAAGCAGTTTGGCGAAAAAGCCAAAATCGCCATCCGCAACGTCCGCCGCGACGCCAACGATAAGATCAAGAAGCTCTTCAAGGAAAAACTCATCACAGAGGACGAAGAGAAAAAGGGTCTTGAGGAGGTGCAAAAGATTACGGACGAATTCGTCAAAAAGGTAGACGAACTGGTCAAGCAAAAAGAGCAAGAGATTATGAAGGTGTAGCGAAGAGAAGCCAGAGTCTCGGCAAGCAAACTGCTTTGCTTGCGTGTCTGAGCGAAAAGCTGCGAGTATATGTGAGTCCGAAATGAAGAATTTCGTGACGAGCATACGAGCAGCTGGGTTACCTAGAAGAAAACGAAGCTGAGCGAAGAGAAGCGAGTTTTCGGTTCCGACCGGAGGCTCGGCAAGCAAACTATTTGAATTTGCAACGAAGTGATAAAGGTATTGGATGCTCGATATCGAAAAAATCTACAAAGAGAGTGGCGCGCTTTTGGAGGGGCATTTCTTGCTCTCCAGCGGCAAGCATAGTCCCAATTATCTGCAAAGCGCCAAAGTCTTAGAAGACCCAAAAGTGGCCGAGCAGTTAGCCACAGAGCTGGCCAAACAGATCAAAGCAAGCGGCCTTACGATAGATACCGTCTGCTCGCCGGCTATCGGAGGACTTTTGGCAGGCTATGAGCTGGCCAGGGCTCTGGGGGTGCGCTTCATTTTCACTGAGCGCAAAAACGGCGAAATGACACTGCGCCGCGGCTTTAGCGTGGAACCCGGTGAGAAGGTGCTTATCTGCGAAGATATCATCACCACGGGCGGTAGCGCGATGGAAGCGGCGCGCGAAATAGAGAGTCGCGGTGGTAAAGTAGTGGGATTCGCCGCACTTGCAAATCGCGGCGTGTGCCACAGAGAAGGCGGTAAGAGTGCGCGCAAAGCTGAATGCAAGCTGCCTGCCGATAAACCCTTCTTCGCATTGGCAGATTTCGACTTCCCTATCTACGAACCGGCCGAGTGTCCCCTCTGCAAAGCGGGCAGCACGCCGGTAAAACCCGGCAGTAGAGGAAACTGATGGCCAGATGGCGCCATATCAAACAGGGGAAAGTCCCATCTACCCCGAAACCTCTGGCGCCATCCTTCACACCGGCTCCCATAGCCGATCGTCTCAAGGCGTTTCTTACCGATACCTTTATGATCACGATGCCGATTTTGTACATCGTCATCTACCTCGTAATGGGCTCGCGTGAGGCCTTTCGCGCTCATATGGGCGAGGGGTGGCTCTACATCCTCATCCCGCATATGCTCATCGTTACACTGCTGTGGTGGCGCAAAGGCCAGACTCCCGGGATGAAGGCGTACGATATCAAAATCGTGCGTTTCGCTAATCCCCAAAAACCTATCAACTTTTTCCAAGCGCTCCTTCGCTACATCTTGATGCCGATATCGATATTTTCGCTTATTGGCATTCTCATAGCGCTTTTTCGCAAAGACCGCCAAACTTTCCACGATATCGCCTCTTGGACGATGCTGATTCACGATGAGTCGTAAGCTCTTTTGGCTGCTGAGTGCCTTTTACTTCTTTTTCTTCGCTATCATCGGCGTCTATGTCATCTATATGCCAAAAGTTTTGGAGCTTATCGGTTATAGCAGTTTTCAAATAGGCGTGGTCTTTGCGATGAGTCCATTGATGCGTTTCATCGCTCCATTTTTCTTTTTGCGCCGCTTCACTCTTAGCGCCAGAGTCTATCTCGCAGCATTGGTGCTCAGTCTCATCTCCGGTGTGCTCTTTTATCTCACTATCCACAATTTCTGGCTCTTTTTGCTCCCCAATATTATGCTTGGCGTCGCTTTTGCGCTCATTCTCCCCTATGCCGAAACCATCGCGCTGCAGACCATCGGCAAGGAGCGCTACGGCAGAGCGAGACTATGGGGAAGCATCGGCTTTATCCTGGTAGCACTTCTGCTCGCGCGCCTTATGGGCGATAGCGCAAACGCGCTCCATTTTCTCTTTTGTACCATCGCAGCGACGGTGCTTGTGGGCTTTTGGCTAGTGCGCTACGAGCAAGAGTCGCAGCAAACACAGCAAAAGGACGGCTTTTCTCTCCTAGCGCACTGGAAGCTGTGGGTGAGCATCTTTTTGATGCAAGTAAGCTTCGGACCATTTTATAACTTCTTCACCATCTACGAGAGCGAGCACGGCCTCGACTATGCCACCATCAGCTACCTTTGGACCTTCGGTGTGGTATGCGAAATCGTGATGCTCTACTTCCAAGCGCCTCTGATGCGACGAAATCTTTTGAATCTCATCAAATTCTCCACCTTCGTCACCATCTTTCGCTGGCTTTTGGTGCAGTTTTTCCCTACCAATCTCCCCATCCTCTATCTAGCGCAATCGCTGCACGCCTTTAGCTTCGCGCTCTACTACTCCGCTGCCATTGCCTATCTTTTCGAGATCTATCCCAACAAAAAGTTAGCGCAGCAGTTCTTTGGCGGCATCTCATTCGGACTGGGAGGATTTGTAGGGAGTATCTTGGCAGGACTCTTTTATGGAGAGTATCTCTTCTTGTATGCCGCTACCGTCGCTGCTTTGGCATATCTCTTCATTGCCGGTGAAAAATCTTGATCAATTTTTACACTTCTATCACTTAATCTGATCTTCATATTGATTAATTTTTATACAAATACTTGCTCGTTTCTTCGAATTTTCTTGACATAGATCAATTTTTTTCCATTCTCGCCACTCTATACTAAGAAAAATTTTCCAAGGAGTGGCGATGGATATCACGACGACACACGAGGTGCTGGGCACTCTCAAGGCTGTCTACACCATCTACGCTTTGGCCATCATCTCTTTGGTGGGATGGTTCGCCTATCGCGTCACGCAACCGCCTAAGAGCACCAAAAGCTTCATCACCCCAAAAGTCTTCTACACCTATCTGGGGCTCTTGGTGCTCACAGGCGTGGGGATCCATATCCTCACCTACAACAAAATCCCCTGGGTAGCATGGGAGCTCAAAAAAGAGCGCATCCAACCCGACCGCACCATCGAAATCGTGGCCAAAAACCATAAATACATCCTGCCTGAAGTAAAACCTATCGTGATTCAATGCGGAGAGAAGGTGAAGTTCAACGTCAAAAGCGAGGACCTCACCTACGGCTTCGGGCTCTTTCGCAAGGATAACTCTATGGTCTTTCAGATGCAGGTGGTGCCAAAACACGACAACGTGATTTTGTGGCAGTTTAGCGAACCGGGAGTCTACGACATTATCAGCACCGAGTATTCGGGACCCAAAGGAACCTGGATGAAAGTCGAAAACGCGGTGCGCGTGGAGTCTTGTTATAAAAAAGTAGCGATGAAGGAGCAGTGATGAGTATCAAGGAGCTTTTACTTAACGGAAATGAAGGAGGGCTCGATACCAAGAGCCTCACACCCATTCAAAAGATAACACTGCGCACGGTCATCGTGGGGCTGCTCTTCTATGGGCTGGCCGCTTTGGAGGGGATGATTATGCGCGCACACGAAGTGAAGCCTCTTCCGATGATCGATGAGGGACACTTCTTCGCCATTATGACGGTGCATCCCATCGTGGGGATTTTCGGCTCCACCTATTTGATAGTGTTTGGGGCATTTACCTTTTTGGTGCCGTATCTTATGAAAAAGCCGCTCTTTAGCGTCAAGCTCGCCAATTACACCTGGATAACGGTAGCAATCGGCACGCTTTTAGCGTGGCTGGCCGGTTTTATCTTTCACTATGCGCCTCTGTATACCATCTACTGGCCGCTGCCGGTGGACTTTTCGCAGTTCAAGGTAGTGGGTGCCTTTATGTTTGTGCTGGGCGTAGCGCTCATTATGATAGGGACGCTGATGTTCATCTTTAACATCTACGCCACGGTCTTCTACACCCCAAAAGGTGCCAAGAAGCAGCCGCTCAAGCCGCTTTTGATGAGTGCGTTTGGAATAGACGGCTTTTTGAACCTCATCAACAAAATCCGCGGCAAAGAGCCGTACGCCAAAGAACCACCTCTCTCCCTTCCTATCGTAGCCATCTTTCGCGGCACCGTGGATACCTTTCTCGATGCGTTGGTGATTTTGGGTGCGGGACTTTTAATCCTCTTTTACATCATCTCCTATGCTGCAGGGTGGAATATCGACGTGCACGGTGTCGATTCGCTGCTGTATAAAAACGTCTTTTGGTGGGGGCTCGACCTCATCGCAGACGGGCTTGTCCTCATCTACGTAGCGGGGACCTGGTATCTGCTGGCGATGATTATTACAGGGCGCAACCTCTTTATGCAAAACATCGCACGTGCGGCGCTTTTGCTGGAGCTCGTGGTCTCCTGGGCCGTATGGAGCCACCATCTGCTCTCAGACCAGCCACAACCAGAACTCATGAAACTCGCAAGCGGCGAAATGATCACCGCTTTTGAGCTTATCACCCAAGGGCTCGCCTTTTTCATCACACTCGTAACCCTTTGGCGTGCACGACCGCTCAAGATGACAAACGAGCTCAAGTTTTTGCTGGGTGGGCTTTTGGGATTTGCACTGGCTGTGCCTGCCGGCATCATCCAAGCAGATATGGGCATAAACCGCCTCCTGCACAATACGCAGTGGATCGCAGGTCCACACTTTCACGTGGCTATCCTCGTGGGCCTCACGATGACGCTCTATAGCGCCATCTACGTGCTGCTGCCGATCCTTACCAACAGCAGCGTCAAGCTCTATAGCCAAAAACTGGCCAATCTCCATTTTTGGCTCCATCTCATCGGCGGTATCGGTATGGGAGCCTTTATGGGAATGGCCGGGATCGACGGGATGCTGCGCCGCCATATGTACACGGGCGGTGAGTTTACGGGCTATATGTTCTTAGCGGCAATATGTGGCTTGATGCTGCTGGCTGCGTGGGTGATCTTTATGTTCAATCTCATCGCAAGTGTGGGCATCAAGGGAGTTTTGGGTCTCTTTACGCCGTCTCAAATCGATGAAAAGGTGATCGTCCCCGCACCTGCGACCGTCCAAGCATCCAGCGCAGAAGCCACACCGCCAAATGCTCCGGCAAAGAAAAAAGAGGATGACTAAGATGCGAGGGCTCTCCCTCGCCGAAGGAGGGGTAATGGTCAATCTCAAAAAGGCTGCCGAGCTTATCCAAACGGACGGACTCTTTACCTTCATCTATAACGAAATGAAGGAGCTTGCGCAAAAAGAGTATCTCAGCACACAAGAAATCTTAGCGCTTTTGCAAAAGCATCCGCAGTTTTTGGAAGATTACAAGGAGCTCAACACCCAAAGCGAAATCAGCAACATCCAGCTACGCAAACACGAAATAAGCGAAAATGAGTGCGAAGAGTGCAAGAAAATAAAATCTGCTATCAACGAAAACATCGACAAGCTCGTAGCACTCGAAGCTTTCGAAAAGCCTGCGGACAGTATGATCTATGTGGTATGGATAGGATCGCTTACGGCCTTTTTGATCTTTATTGTGCACAATCTCGTAGCACTCTATACCTTTTGGTACGAGCACTACAAGCTCTGGGTCTTTGGAGTGTACGGCCTTCTGATCGCTGGAGGGTATCTCTACTACAAAAGGATGCTCAAAAAACACGCGCGCAAACACGAAATATTCGAAAAGGTGCGCAAAGAGACAAAAACGGCTATCAAGGAGGGTTTGCAGCGAGGCTGCTTCAGTGAAGATGAGATATACGCCTAAGCCGAGGCTTAGGCTTTGGGTGCGTAGTAGCAGCGTTTGGGCGAATCGATTTTGCCTTCGGCTTTGAGCTTCTTGATGGCTTTATCCACCTCTTTTTTATCCACGCCAAGCATCTCGGCAATTTCGCCGGATTTCAAAGGTTTGTCACTCTTTTGGAGCACTTCGAGGACTTTCTCTTCCATCATTACCTCCTTTGGATGATGAGTTTTTCAAGACCCAAGCGATGCTTTTGGGGCCGCTCCATCGCACAGTGCCCAAAGGCGATGAGGAGTGCCACCTCTTGATGCGCCGGCAGCTCGAAAAAGGCCTCCACTTTTTCCTTTTCAAACCCCTCTATCGGGCAGCTCTCTATCCCGTGGTAGGCTGCTCCCGTCATCATATTGGCCGCGGCGATGTAGCACTGCTTCTGGGTCCAGCAGGCGATATCTTGCTGAGCCAAAAAGCTTTTGTAGCGCTCGATATAGGCTGCCGTGGCATCGGCAGAGAGGCCGCGCCTGGCAAACATCGCTTCGATGTAGCTCTCATCTTGCACCGCGCCATTGTCGGCGACAATGATGAGCAGATGGCTGCAGGTAGTAATCTGCTTTTGGTTCCAGCAAAGTGGGCGCAGCGCCTCTTTGGTCTCCTGGCCGGTGACGACGATGAAGCGCCACGGCTCCATCCCAAAAGAGCTGGGGCTGAGCCTCCCATACTCCAAAATCTTCGCAAACTCCCGGTCGCCAAGCTTCCTAGCTGGATCGAAAACCTTGCAAGCGAAGCGGCGCTGCATCGCCTGGGCGAATCTATCCACGATAGATCTCCTCCTTGGTCTCTTCTACCAGTTTGCCGGCCTCTTCGAAAAGATTGCGCACCGCTTCATCCACATCCTCGCCGCTTTTGCATAGCTGCACCTGTGAGAGGGCATCGAGCTTGTCGAAAAGCTTTTGGAGCCTTGCAAGCTCTTTGCGCGAACTCTCAGAGATAGCCGTAGCGTCGTTTCCTTCGAAAAAGCGGATTCGTTTGGCGCGCGCTTCATACTCTTCGCCAAGAACCTTCAGACCCTCGAGATTCCTCTTGGCCTCGGCCAAAAAAGCTGCGAGAGTTTTGAGGTGCTCGATGCGCGGGCGATGATTTTCCACATACTCCTTGGCCGCTTCAAAAAGCGCCTTGGCTTCGGTGAGATTATTTGCAGCCGCTTTGTGCAGCAGAACCCAGCTTACTAAGATACCAAAAAGGATACTCGCCAAAGCTGCCATCGCTACCCCGATGAAGGGACTGGCGTTCATCCCCGGCAAAAACTGCTTGTAGAATGCGTAGCTTTGCAGCAGCTGCTTGGCATCGATTTGCGAGGGATCGAGCGAGAGGTGCTGCTGTACAGCACCCACGATGCCAAGAATCACGAAGAGCGCAAGAGCCGCCACCACTCCCCACAGCTTTGCTGCGATCGCGCCGCGCCTGGGCTCACGCACCTCGAAAGGCTCCAAAGGATCGGCAGGAGCTAAGAGGTTGTCGGGATCTTCACACTCGATGATGGGGGTGAGGGTCTGCTCCTGCAGTCCCGTAAAAGAGTTGAGATTTTCCTTGATGCGCGGCACGTCTGTGAGGGCTACCGACTCTTGAAGCGTGGTGAGGCTAGCGAGATTGGCGTTATACTCCTCTATAGCAGCTACCGCATCGGAGTTAAACTCCTCGATGAGTTCCCTCGCTTCCTGGACGATGGAGCGAATTTGTGCGAGCTTACTCATAGCTTATCCTTTCTTCTGCTTGGCCATACGTTTGCGCACGTGCGGATCGAGGTAGCGCTTGCGCAGGCGGATCGATTTTGGGGTCACTTCCACCAGCTCATCCTCTTCGATCCACTCCAGCGCGCGCTCCAGGGTCATCTTACGCGGAGGCGTAAGTTTGATAGCCTCGTCACTTCCGGCAGCACGCACGTTGGTGAGATTCTTGCCTTTGATGGGGTTGACTTCTAAATCGTTTGGCCGGCTATGCTCACCGATGATCATCCCCACATAGACTTCGGTTCCGGGCTCGATGAAGAGGACGCCACGCTCTTGGAG
>WGBB01000154.1 GCA_015494505.1 Nitratiruptor sp.
AAACTCCAAAAGCTCCAAAAGGTCCTGCTCATCTTCGATGAGGACGATTTTCGGTTTCATAGCACTATTATACTATCGCACCTCTATGTCGTCAAAGCCTTTGCCGTTACTGGCCCAGTCGCGGATGCGCTGTTTGTCTTTTTGCGAAAGCTTCGCATCAGGGTGGAGCCACAGGTATTGTGGCAGCGGCATCGCGATAGCCACGCTGCGGTATATCTGCTTGCGTAGCTCTTTGCGCTTGGCTTCATCGTAGTCGTACCAGGTGCTAAAATTGAGCGCCTTGCGCCCCTCGATCACGTCACGGCGCACCGCCCAGCTCATCGGCGCTACGTTTGCATACCAAGGCCAATGGGTTTCGTTGGAGTGGCAGTCGTAGCAGCTACGCTTGAAAATCGCCATCACATCTTGTGGCGCTTTGATCTCTTTTGCGCGGTCTACCGGAGGATTGGTTTTCTCATAGGTAGGTACGAACTGCAAAAGCCCGATGATAATGGCCACGGCAGCTAGATACTGCAAAAAGCTCTTCATACTCCCCCTTTAATTTTTTTCGCAAAGTATAGCACAAGCGGCTAAACGATTTTGCGAATATCTACATACTCGCCGCTGGGGTACTCCAGGAGCTTAGGAAAGTTGTCGCTGAGCAGCACGGCCGCATCCATTGGACTCATGCGCTTGGAGTTGGCCAGGCGCTCGACGACGGGGAATTTGCGGCGGTCGGCGCGGGTGAGGATGTACTCCATCATCGGCGTTTCGATAAGACCGGGGGCCAGAGCCGTCAGATGGGTATTTGGCATCTCGGCTGCATAGAGGCGCACCAGCATATTGAGCGCGGCTTTGCTGAGGCTATAGGCGTTCCAGCCTCTTGCGCCACTCACACTTGCACCGCTGCTGATGGCCACCACCTGCTTGACTGTGCGCTCTTTGAGGATATCGAGCAGCACTTTGTTGGCATAGACGTTGAGATTCATTATCATCTCTATCTCGTGGATGGAGGTGTCGCTCATATCCTTGAGCTCGCCAAGTATCCCGGCATTGAGGATGGCCAGGTCCAGCTCCACATCGCCCAAAAGCTCCTGCACCACAGGCGCGATCTTTTCGAGGCTGTGGAGATTGAGCGCAGCGAAATGGAGGTTCGTAAATCCTTCCAAACTTTTAGGCAAAAAGCGACTCACCGCATAGACCTCTTCGCCGGCTTGCGCGTATAGCTTCGCCAGCGCTTCGCCAAGCCCGCTGCCGATACCCGTAATGAAGATTTTCATAGTCACTCCTTTGTGTCATATCAAAATGTGCAAAAAGTTTGTCGAGTGAAAACTTTGCAATTTTGTCCTCGCTTTGCTGCGGGGTTGTCGGGCTTTGCCCTCGGACAACTTGGAAACTTTATGATAGCCGTAGGCTAAAAAAGCGCGCTTAACCCGAAGGGCGCTTGCCGTTCACGCTTTTTAATAAAGTTTCCAAGTGTTGCAACGCAAAAATTGCAACTTGTTTGAATGAGACAAAGCTTTTTGCTTAAATCAATCTATCTGCACATTTCTCCTGTGATAGCGCTGCACGATATCAGGATCTGGATGGAGGCTCACTTTGGCCTTCTCTTTGCCCTCATAGGGTATCTGAGAGAGCACGTAGCGGATCGATTCGAGCCGTGCCATCTTTTTGTTGTTGGAGTTGACGATGATCCAGGGACTATAGGAGGTGTGAGTGCGGCTAAACATCTCCTCTTTATAGTGAGTAATCTTATCCCACAGCTCCTGCGCCTTCATATCCACGGGACTGAGCTTCCACTGCTTGAGAGGATTTTTCATCCGCTCTTCGAAGCGCTTCTTTTGGGTCTCTTTGGAGATGGAAAACCAAAACTTAATCAGCATTATCCCGTCATCGATAAGCGCGTGCTCGATTTCTGGGACCTCCTTCATAAACTTCTCATACTGCTCCTGGGTGCAAAAGCCGTAGACCGGCTCTACGATGGCGCGATTGTACCAGCTGCGATCAAAAAATGCTATCTCGCCGGGATTGGGGAGTTGTGCGAAGTAGCGCTGGAAGTAAAACTGCCCTTTTTCCACTTCCGTGGGTGCCGGCAGTGCCACTACGCGGTATTTCCTGGGATTGAGATGCATCGTAAAGCGCTTGATGGCACCCCCTTTGCCCGCAGCGTCGCGCCCTTCGAAGATGATCATCAGCCGCTTTTTATTCTCATAGATCCAGTTTTGCATCTTGATAAGCTCGATCTGCAGCTTCGTCAGCTCCTCTTCATACTCCACTTCACGCAAGGCCTTGGATATCTTTTTTTTCTTCACCAGCATCTTGAGGCCGGTCTTGGTGCGAAGTTTGTGGATTTTATCTTCGAGTGATTCCAGGCGAGCCTTGAGGTCCGGCTGCTGGATACGCTCTTTAAGGTAGTAGAGATCTTCATAGAGTGTTTTCACCGAGTCGCTCCTTGAGTGTCTTATAGAGATTATACAACACCTCTTGATAGTCTGCCTCACCCCGCTCTATGGCATCCATCACGGCTTCGAGCTCTTTGGTGTAGTGCTCGTTGACAAAAGCGTAGATCGCTTCCCGGCTGCGTAGCTCCTCATAAACCTGCATTCCAAGCTTTGTGGCGATCAATACGCCCTTTCTTTGGATGATGTAGCGGCGCTCTTCGAGCTTTTGGATAGTGATGGCATAGGTCGAGGGTCTGCCCACACCCCGCTCCTTCATCATCTGGATGATCTGTGCGTAGGTGTAGTGC
>WGBB01000155.1 GCA_015494505.1 Nitratiruptor sp.
GAAACAACCCGCCATAGGCCTCTACGTGCGTAGTAGCGCTGATTACTCTCGATCGAAGCGAGGCTCAGCGCCCGAAGCCCGCTTCGATCCAGCCTCGAGATGTCGACGAGCGGTGAGGCAGCCGCTCATCCGAGCCCTCCAGTGCTCTGACCCCGCAAAATCCGAAGCGAGAGGGCACGCTTCGGTGCGAGGGACCCAGTCTTCTTCTTAACTTACGCAGCTACAGCGTAAGCGGGTCTGTAATCTGTATTGTTTGCGTCTATTTTTTTGAGGAGTTTTTACGGCGTTCCTCAAGCCGGCACGCAACCTATGACAGGCTGCTCCCGTCGAAGCCATGTCACCCCCGTATTTTGGGGCAACCGGTAGAGACTTAGGAGTTTATGAGTTCCTTAATCTTTCCTGAGAGCTCGGCAATTTTAGCAATTTTTTGGCTATTTGTCAAGTCTTCGTCCAAAAGTATCTTCACAAACGCGCTGCCTACGATGACGCCGTCTACGTCCTTGGCCTTCTCTTTGGCCGTCTTTTCGTTGACGCCAAAACCGATGTATACAGGAGTGTCGGTAGCTTCACGTATCCACCCTATGACATCGCCCAGGTCTTCTTTTTTCTCCGCACCCGTGATACCGGCGTAGGCTACGAGATAGACGAACTTTTTAGCATCTTTCAGGATTTCGGCAATGCGCTCTTTGCTATCGGTGGGAGCCACGAAGTCGATGAGAGCCATATCGGCCTCGTCGAAAAGCGCACGATACGCGAGCGACTCTTCATAGGGCATATCCGGGATGATAAAGCCGCTCACGCCTAATTCTTTGGCCTCTTGGATGCTGCGTTCCATTCCTCTGTGGTAGAAAGGATTGAAGTAGCCCATCCAGAGCGTGTCTACCTTATCAGCCACCGCTTCGGTGATGGCCAGCACGTCGGCAAACTTGAAGCCCTTTTGCAAAGCTCTCACATTTGCTTCTTCGATAACGGGGCCGTCGGCCACCGGGTCGCTAAAAGGGATGCCAAGCTCCACGCTATCGAGCCCCTTTTCCTTCATCGCCAATATCAGATCGATGGTGAAGTTACGGTCAGGATATGCGCTGGTTATGTAGCCTACGAGTCGCTTCACGATTGTACCTTTTTGCTTTTGTTTGTAATTATACCCATTTTTTGCTAAAATCGATGTAGTTTCGTAGGGGAGGATCGATGGCGAAAAAGTGGAATGTATCTACCGTAAAAGCGGCAAAAGGCAAAGAGAAGCTCGTGATGGTCACGGCATACGATGCGCTCTTTGCAAAGCTTTTTGCTCCCTATGTGGATATGCTGCTCGTGGGCGATAGCCTCAATATGATATTCGCAGGACGCCCCGATACCCTCAGTGCCACGATGGAACAGATGCTTTATCACACTCAGGCTGTGTGTGCGGGGGCGCCCGATAGCTTCGTGATTTTCGATATGCCCTACGGCAGCTACACCTCCAAAGAGACGGCCCTCGCCAATGCTCTGCGCGTCTACAAAGAGACGGCAGCAGACTGCGTCAAACTCGAAGGCGGCAGCGAAAAGGCCGAAATCATCCATCATCTCGTGCAAAACGGCATCGCCGTGATGGGGCATATCGGCCTCAAGCCCCAATCTGTGCGCGCCGAAGGAGGCTACAAAGTGGTGCGCCAAATCGACGGCCTCCTCGAAGATGCCAAAGCCCTGGAAAATGCCGGAGTCTTCGCGATGGTGCTCGAAGGCACCCAAAGCGACATCGCCAAAGAGGTGTGCCAAGCCGTCAGTGTTCCCGTCATCGGCATCGGTGCGGGCAAAGATGTGGACGGCCAGGTGCTGGTGTGGAGCGATATGCTGGGGTTTTTCGAAGATTTCAAGCCCAAGTTCGTCAAGCGCTACATGGATGGCGCAAGTCTCGTCAAGGAGGCGATGGAGCGCTACGCGCGCGAAGTAAAAGAGGGAATCTTCCCCGACAAGGATCACAGCTACTGATGGAACGTATCGTCGAAGTGGAAAAATTTAGCGAAGAGAGTAGCTTCGAAGTGAGTCTGCGTCCCAGCACATGGGACGAATACATCGGCCAAGAAAAGATCAAAAAAAATCTCAAGGTCTTCATCCAAGCTGCCAAAAAACGAGGCGAGAGCCTCGATCATATCCTCTTTTTCGGACCCCCCGGTCTTGGAAAAACCACACTCGCCAACATCATCGCCAACCAGATGCAGGCCGCCATCAAAGTCACGGCAGCTCCCATGATCGAAAAGAGCGGCGATCTGGCTGCAATTCTTACGAACCTCGAAGAGGGGGACATCCTCTTTATCGACGAGATCCATCGCCTCAGCCCAGCCATCGAAGAGATCCTCTACCCCGCTATGGAGGACTACAGGCTCGATATCATCATAGGCAGCGGTCCTGCAGCGCAGACTATCAAGATCGATCTGCCCCACTTCACCCTCATAGGCGCTACCACCCGCGCCGGGATGCTCTCAAGCCCCCTGCGCGATAGATTCGGAATGCACTTTCGACTCGAATTCTACTCACCCGAAGAACTCGCCAAGATCGTGGCAAACGCAGCGGCAAAATTAGGCAAAGCTATCCACGAAGATGCGGCTTTGGAGATCGCCAGACGCAGTCGCGGCACGCCCCGCATCGCGCTGCGGCTCCTTAGGCGCGTGCGCGACTTCTCCGACGTAGCCGAAGAAGCGGCTATTACAAAAGAGCGCACTATCGAAGCGCTCGAAGCGCTGGGTGTGGATGAGCGGGGATTTGACGAGCTGGATCTCAGGCTTTTGAAACTTTTGGCCGAAGCGAAGGGACGGCCGCTGGGGCTGAGCACCATCGCAGCGGCGCTCAGTGAAGACGAGGGCACTATCGAAGATGTGATCGAGCCCTTTTTATTGGCCAACGGCTACATCGAGCGCACGGCACGCGGACGCATCGCTACGCCCAAAACCTACGAACTTTTGCGCCTAAGCCCCAATATCCAAGCCACGCTCTTTTAGGAGGCCTATGAAACCGATACACTTTTTACTGCTGCTCATCTTCGTCATAGGCTACTACCTCTATCGGGTCTTTTCGCCCTACATCGGTCCCATCACCATCGCCGTGCTGCTAGCACTAGCTACCTTTAAGATGCACAGCTACTTCTTGCGCCGTTTGCCGGGCCGCATCCTTCCGGCTGTCGCTAGCAGCCTCGTACTGGCTCTCCTCTTTTTTGCGCCCATCATCTACCTCATCACCAACGCCGCCACATTCGTCACCCATATCGATTTTGGGTTAGTTAGCAGGAGCGTAGAAGAGACCAAGGCTTGGCTGAGTGCCTTTCTCCATTCGCACAACTACCTCTCCTCCCAAGCCATCAAAGAGTATCTGACCAAGCTCGACGCCGGCGATATCGTCAACTTCATCATCCAGACAGCGACGTATCTAGGCAAAAAGAGCGCAAACTTCCTCAAAGATATAGTGCTGATTTTGATTTTCTACTTTTTTGCCAATCTGTATGGAAAAGATGTGCTCCGCTACTTTCAGCGCATCATCCCTCTCAAACCCGAAGACAGTCAGACGATTTTCGAAAATCTCGCCGGCGTGATGGGTGTGGTCTTCAACTCCATCATCGTCACGGCGCTCTTTGAGGGGATACTCTTTGGTATCATTGCGCAAATCTATGGATACAACGGCTTGATGTTTGGCATCCTCTATGGGTTTGCGTCTCTTATCCCGGTGGTAGGCGGTGTGATTATGTGGGTGCCGCTTGCTGTCGATCGCTATTTTGCGGGCGATACCACGGGAGCCATCGTCATAGCCCTCTACTCCATCGTCGTCATCTCCATCATCGCCGATACCTTCATCAAACCGGTCATCATCCGCTATATCGATAAAACGATGGTGGAAGACCAGCAGATACGAATCAACGAGCTTTTGATATTTTTCGCTATCGTAGCAGGGCTTTCGAGTTATGGATTTTGGGGAATGATCATAGGGCCGGCGGTGGTGACGCTGATGATCAGCGTGCTCAACCTCTACCCCAAACTCTCACAGACTAGCTCCTAGAACGAGCATCCGTATCACGGCCGCGCTTTTTCATATATTTGATCACGAAATAGGGAAGCACGGCCAAAACGATCATAAAAGCAAACGTAGCATAGAGTCCCAACATATGCGTATCGCTCATTTTTCCCTCCTTTTTGCTAAATAGATATAGAGTGCCACGCTCGCCAGCATCATCGCAATGCAAAGCAGCTGCCCCATCGTCATCCAACCGCAGCAGATAAATCCCAGCTGCACGTCGGGCTCGCGGAAAAACTCGATCACAAACCGAAAGAGTCCATATAAAAACCCATAGAGGGCTATGAGTTCGCCTTCGAAACGCTTGCGCTTGCGATACCAAAAGAGAATCAAAAAAAGCACCAATCCTTCGAAAAATGCCTCATAGAGCTGCGAGGGGTGGCGCAATACGCCGTCCACGTAGATTCCCCAGGGCACGTCGGTAGCCCTGCCGATGAGCTCTTGGTTGAGAAAGTTGCCGATGCGGCCGAAAATGTAGCCTATCGGCACGGAGACCGCTACGAGATCGAGAAGCTGCCACAAATTTTTGCGATATTTTTTGGCATAGAGATATGTCGCCACCAAAAATCCGATAATCGCTCCGTGATAACTAAACCCTCGGATACCCACGAGATGGCCGTTGAGAAAGGGGTTGAAAACCTGCCAAGGATGCGTGAGATAATAGGAAGTGTGAGGATCGTAAAAGAGGATAAATCCCAGCCTAGCTCCTAAAATCACGCCGATTTCGGCCCAGATA
>WGBB01000156.1 GCA_015494505.1 Nitratiruptor sp.
ATCAATGATGGAGAGTTTCTTAGAGCCAAAGACTCTAGTCTTGGAGCCGACGACGGCATAGGCGTGGCGATAATGCTGGCTCTGATGGAAGAGGGGATAGAGGCGGAGTACCTCTTTACAAACGATGAAGAGATAGGCCTCGTGGGAGCCAAAAATTTACAGCTACAGCTGCAGGCCAAATCGATGCTCAATCTCGACAGCGAAGAGTTTGGCGCCATCTATGTGGGGTGTGCCGGCGGAGTGGATATGCACGCAGTGCGTACGGTGCGCTTCATCGAAGCGAAAGCTTCCCGCTTCTACCGCGTCACGGCGCGCAATTTCCCAGGCGGCCACAGCGGTGTGGATATTCACAAAAACATCCCCAGCGCTATCAAAGAGTTCGCCCATTTTGCCAAAGGTGCCAAAGTGGCTGCCATAGAAGCCGGCGAGCGGCACAACTCCATCCCCGTACATCTCTCGGCCATCGTCGCCACAGACCGTGAGCTTGCAAGCAATGAACAATTTATCGTCGAAAAATCGGAGCCTCGACCCGTCATCGACTACGATATCCTCTCTACGCTCTGCGCTTTTAGCCAGGGTGTGCGAGGATGGGACGAGGAGTTTGGGATACCCGAGCGCAGTGCGAATCTGGCGAAGGTGCGGCTTGAAGGGGATACGCTGCATATCGACGTGAGCCTGCGTGCCAATAGCGACGAAGCGCTTGAAAGCCTCAGAGAGGAAAACAGCTGCTTTTGGCACAGAGATTTCAGGGTAGAGCACAGCGGTGAGTATCCTGCCTGGAAACCGCACATCAGTGAGCTGGCGCGAAAAGTGGCGAAACTTTATGAAAAGTACGCACCAAATCCGGCCTTCAAGGCGATTCACGCCGGACTAGAGTGTGCCGTATTTGCACACGCCATACCCCAAATCGCCTCCATCGGACCGGACATCATCGCGCCGCATTCGGTGCATGAGCGCGTGCGCATCGCCACTATCGAGCCCATCTACGCAATCGTCAAGGCACTGCTATGCGAAGAGTGATTCTTTTTGTAAGCCTATTGCTCCTTTTGGGCTGCAGCTCAAAAGAGCTTACGAAAGTCAAAGTGGCGGATATGGTGGCAAATTACTATACGCCATATTCTTCGACAAACATTCTCGTCCCCCAAAAAATCGACGTATTGTGGCTCAAAAAAACCGATGCCACGCACGCCCAAGCGAAAGTCTGCTACACTTTTCGCTTTTTGACAGGCTACAACGATTTGGTAGATTATATGAAAAAACATCCCAAATCTTTCTTGGCCAAGTTTGATTTCGGCTTGGTGGCGCTTTTGGGCAAGAAATTCGACGGCTTCAAAAAGGGTGACGTAAAAAGCCGTTGCGATATCGTCACGTTTGAACGAAAATACGGCAAATGGGTCATTCGCTCTTTATAGGCCGTTTATCTTCACTATCGCATAGGTCGTACAAAAAGCACTGATCGCATTTGGGATTTTTTGCGGTGCAGATGTAGCGCCCAAAGAGCACCATCGCCTGATGGATTGCCGCAAGGTCGGTTTTGAAGGCTTTGACCAGGTCCTCTTCGGTCTTTTCAGGAGTTTTGGCATCACTCAGGCGCAGTCTGTGTGCCACGCGAAAGACATGGGTATCCACAGCCATGAGGTTTTTTCCGAAATACTCGATCATAGCCACATGTGCCGTCTTTTGTCCTACGCCGGGGAGTTTGACGAGCTCCTTTTCATTTTCGGGGATCTTGCCGTTGTAGTCGGCGAGCACTTTTTTCGCCATGGCGATGAGGTTTTTGGCTTTGTTGTTGAAAAAGGAGCAGGATTTGATGATCTCCTTGAGTTCATCAATGTCGGCATCGGCGAGAGATTTGATGTCGGGATACTTTTTGAAAAGCTCGGGAGTTATCATATTGACACGCTTGTCGGTACACTGTGCCGATAGCATGATGGCTACCAAAAGTTCGTAGAAGTTTTTGTATTTGAGTTCGGTGTGTGCCTGAGGATAATGCTCGAGAAATCGGCGTTTGATCTCTTCTATCTCTTCGGGTTTTCGCAGCACCATTTTCGCACCTCGTTTTTGCTATAATTGTACCCAAATTTACTCGCAGGAGCTTCAATGGCAGGTCATAATAAATGGTCGAAAGTCAAACATATCAAAGCAAAAGAGGATGCCAAAAAAGGCAAGCTCTTCACCAAAGCCGTGCGCGATATCATGACGGCCGTGCGTGACGGCGGGCCAAATCCTGAGACCAATGCCGCGTTGCGTCTAGCGATAGAACGTGCAAAAGCGGTCTCTATGCCCCAGGACAACATCAAGCGCGCCATCGACAAAGCCAGCGGCAATCTACCGGGCGTAAAATACGAAGAGGTAGTCTACGAAGGCTACGGCCCCGGCGGCGTGGCTATCATGGTGGAGTGCCTTACGGACAATCGCAACCGCACCGTAGCCGAAGTGCGCCACGCCTTTAGTAAAAGCGGTGGAAGCCTGGGCACAAGTGGCAGCGTGTCGTGGATGTTCGATAAAAAGGGTGTTATTTCTGTAGAGCGTGACGAAAACGAAGAGGCTATCATGGAAGCGGCACTCGAAGCCGGTGCCAGCGATATCTTGGAGTTTGATGAAGTACTCGTTATCGAGACGGAACCGGCTGACTTCAACACCGTGCTCGAAGCTGTAGAGAATGCGGGAGCGAAGATATTGGAAAGCAGCGTGGGCCTCGTGGCCAACAACGAAGTGGACGTGGATGATGCTACCGCAGAAAAGGTGGAGCGTCTCATCGAAATGCTCGAAGAGAGTGACGACGTGCAGAACGTTTACCATAATATGAAATAATAGGTCTGTCAAAATTTATTTATCAAAGGAATTGTATATGAAGAAGTATCTCGTTTCAGGTCTTGTAGCTGCCAGCCTTCTTGGTGTAGGAGCATTCGCAAAAGTTTTGGCCACGGTCAACGGCAAAAAAATCACCGAAGAGGATGTGGCGCCCATCGTTGCGCAAACAGGCAGAAGCTTCGATCAGCTTCCTAAAGAGATCCAAAAGAAAGTGCTCGATCAAGCTATCGAGAGAGAACTCCTCAAAGAGGAAGCCCTTAAAAGCGGAGTGCAAAGCAGCTCTGATTATAAAAAGGCGCTCGAGCGCATCAAAAAAGATCTCGCTTTTGAAATCTGGATGAAGAAGAAGTTCAACGAAATCAAAGTGAGCGACTCCGAAGCGCGCAGCTTCTACGATAAAAATATCGAAAAGTTTAAGCGTCCCGAGATGGTGCACGCTCGCCATATTTTGGTAAAAAGCGAGAGCGAAGCCAAAGATATTATCAATATCCTCAAAAAAACACCAAAGAGCAAACTCAAAGCGAAATTTATCGAACTAGCGCAGAAAAAATCGGTAGGACCAAGCGGCAGACGCGGCGGAGATTTGGGGTATTTCGCACGTGGTCAGATGGTAAAACCTTTTAGCCAAGCCGCCTTTTCACTCAAACCGGGCGAATTTACCAAAAGACCCGTCAAGACGCAGTTTGGCTACCACATTATCTATGTAGAGGATAAAAAGCCCGCTAAAACTATCGCGTTTGATAAAGTCAAAGAGCGCATTAAAGCGCAGCTGAGAATGAAAAAATTCCAAGAGTGGATCAAAAGAGAGGCGCAAAATCTCAAAAGCAAAGCTTCTATCTCCAAAAACATATAAGGATGGTGCATGGGGGTACGAGAGTTTTTGAAACCGGGTGTTGTTTGGGGTGATGATCTGCTCAAACTCTATGAATACGCAAAAGAGCACAGTTTCGCACTGCCTGCCATCAACGTGGTGGGCACCAACTCTATCAATGCAGTTATGGAGGCTGCCCGCGAAGCCAATTCGCCAATCATCATACAGCTGAGCAACGGAGGTGCACATTTTTGGGCCGGCAAGGGGCTCGATAACGAAGGGCAAAAAGCCGCGATCCTCGGTGCAATCGCTGCGGCAAAGCATGTACATATCCTAGCTGAAGCCTACGGGGTGAGCGTGGTGCTGCATACCGACCACGCGGCGCGCAAGCTCCTGCCTTGGATAGACGGCCTTTTGGCAGCCGGAGAAGAGTACTACAAGCTCCACGGCAGGCCGCTTTTTAGCTCACACATGCTGGACCTATCCGAAGAGCCTCTCGAAGAGAACCTCGCTACCTGCGAAGAGTATCTCAAGCGTATGGCACCTTTGGGTATGCATCTTGAGATCGAGCTGGGTGTCACGGGCGGCGAAGAGGATGGTGTGGACAACACCGGCATCGACAACTCCAGACTCTATACCCAGCCTAGCGAAGTGGCCGAAGCGTATGAGCGCTTATCGAAAATCAGTCCATATTTTACTATCGCTGCTAGCTTTGGAAATGTTCATGGCGTCTATAAACCGGGTCACGTCAAACTCGAACCCATCATCCTCAAAAACTCCCAAGAGTACATCAGAGAAAAATTTGGTATAGAAAAAGAGAAGCCCGTCAGCTTCGTCTTCCATGGCGGCAGCGGCAGTGAACTTTCTAAAATCCACGAAGCCATTGATTACGGCGTGGTGAAAATGAATATCGACACCGATACCCAGTGGGCTTTTTGGAGCGGCGTCAAAGCCTATATCGAAAAGTATCACGACTATCTCCAGAGCCAGATAGGCAACCCCGAAGGCGAAGACAAACCCAACAAAAAGTACTACGATCCGCGCAAATGGCTGCGTGAGGGCGAAAAGAGCATGAAAGAGCGCGTCCTCAAGGCCTACGAGGATCTAAGAA
>WGBB01000157.1 GCA_015494505.1 Nitratiruptor sp.
CTCCTATCGGGACGCCTCCAAACCTCATACTCTTGGGCTTTTTGGATGATGTGAAGGTGGCTGCGCCAAGCTTTATGGAGTGGATGATGCTCACGGCCCCCGTGGTGGTGAGTATGATTCTCATTATCCCCTGGCTCCTTTCTCTCGATGTGCGCGATATTCCCGTCGCGTGCGAGAGCAAGATTGCGCCGCTTAATGCAGAGCAAAAGCGCTTGGCATCGATTCTGCTTTTGCTCGTAGCGCTCCTTTTTCTCAACGCCCTCATCAAACCCTTTTTCCCACATTACACCTTCAATGAAAAGCTTTTGCTTCTTGGATTTGGGCTACTTCTTTTTGTGCCGGGGATCGATCTGCTTGCGTGGGAAGATACCAAAGAGATGCCCTATGAGATCATTTTCCTCTTCGGTGCAGGTTTTGCCATCGCAAAAGCCTTCATCGACACGGGGCTTGCCAAGGCGCTGGCTGGATACTTTAGCTTTTTTGCAGATTTTCCGCTTTGGCTTATCATCTTTTTGGTGGCGCTCTTTGTCTCCTTTTCTACAGAAATTACCAGCAATACCGCACTCACTTCCGTAGCCCTGCCTATCTTTTACGAATTTGCCAAAGGGGCGCACCTGCCTACCGAGATGATCCTCTTTGTGGCTACCATCGCAGCCAGCTATGCTTTTATGCTGCCCATCGCCACACCGCCCAATGCCATCATCATGAGCAGCCGCGTCATCAAAATCAAAGAGATGGCCAAAATCGGCTTCATCGTCGATATTATAGGCGTGGTGATAGTGACGATCACTGCAGTGAGCTTTTGGAGGCTCTTCTTTGGTTGAGATAGCAGGTGTAGCACATCACTATAGGGGTGATCTAGAGCTCTTACAGAGGCCAAAAGTCTCCATCGTGGGATCGCGCAGGCCGCTGAACTATACAAAAGCCAAAACCCTCGAGCTTGCAGCGAAGCTGGTGCAAAAAGGCTACGTGATCGTCAGCGGCGGCGCTATGGGAGTGGATGCATTAGCGCACCGCGGAGCGGGGGCTTCCAATACCATTGCAGTATTAGGCGGTGGGATCGATATCTACTATCCTGCCACCAACAAAGAGCTCCTCGCTTCCATCGCCAAAGAGGGATTGCTCCTGAGCCGCTTCGAGCCGGGATTTCGCCCCACACGCTGGAGCTTCGTGGTGCGCAACGAAACGGTGGTGGAACTAGGAGAGTATCTCATCATCACCCAGGCCGATCCAAAGAGCGGCAGCATGCGCAGCGCCGAGATAGCGATCGAAAAGGGCAAAAAGATATACGTGCTGCCCCATCGTTTGGGCGAGAGCGAAGGGACCAACGATTTGGTACGCCAGGGTCTTGCCGAAGTAATCTGGGATATCGACGAGTTTGTGGGTGTAGAAAGAGATGACCCATTCATACAGTATCTCAAATCTTCGCCGCTCTATCAAGAAGCGGTGCAGCGATACGGCGCGCACATCTTTGAAGCGGAGCTCGCAGGCCTTATCGAAGTGCACAACGGACGTATCGTCTATAAAGGAGAGGCGTGAAATTTCGAGACTTTTTACTCACACTCATCATCCTCATCACAGGACTACTGCTCTATCGCAGCATCCCCCTCATCGAGGTGATGCTCGCATCCCAGCCCAAGCCCGTCACACCGCGTGGCGATTTGATGCAACTGGAAAAAAGCAACATCGCCATCTTCGAAGCAGCCAAACCCAGCGTGGTCTACATCTCCACGCTTCAGCGTGTCGTGGACTTTTGGCATATGAGCGTGATGGATGTACCCAGAGGCACGGGAAGCGGCTTTGTTTGGGACAAGTTCGGCCATATCGTGACCAACTACCACGTGATAGAGGGTGCCAGCGAAGCGGTGGTGACGCTGAGCAACGGCTTAGGCTACAAGGCGGTGCTGGTGGGCGCAGACCCTGCGCACGACATAGCGGTGCTCAAAATCCGTCCCATTCCCGGTGTGATGAAGCCCGTCGTCATCGGCGATAGCAGCAAGCTCAAAGTCGGCCAGATAGTCTATGCCATCGGTAATCCCTTCGGTCTGGACTGGACGATGACGATGGGCATCATCTCGGCGCTCAACCGTGTGCTGGAAGAAAAGGAGGGCGCGCGTATCAAAGGCGCCATCCAAACGGACGCCGCCATCAATCCCGGCAACTCGGGCGGACCGCTGCTCGATAGCGCAGGCCGCGTCATCGGCGTCAATACCGCTATCTACAGTCCCAGTGGCGCCAATGCCGGCATCGGCTTTGCCATCCCCATCAATCTCGTCAATCGCGTAGTGAGCTCCATCATTGCTTACGGCAAATACGTGCCGCCGCGACTAGGGATCGAGAGTGATGACCGCTTCAATGCGATGCTGGCACGTCGTTTTGGCATCGAAGGGGTGGCGATTTTGGGTATCGAGCCTTCATCGCCTGCCGCGGCAGC
>WGBB01000158.1 GCA_015494505.1 Nitratiruptor sp.
ATAAAGAGGGTTTGAGCAAGATAGGATAGTGGGTTTTATAGGTTTTCGTGCCGATTGGAAGTATGTCAAAATAGGGGTTGTTTGCAAACTTTTCGTCAAAGTAGGCTACTACTTCGTTGCTTGCTGCTATCTTCTCTTGTAGTTTCTCTACTTCGCAGGGCTCCTCTTTGGATTTGAGTCCAAACATCGCCAAGTCATAATTCCAAAGCTTGCCCTTTTTGATGCCGCCGGCAAAGAAGAGACGGCACTTCTCAAACCACTCCTCATCGCCAAACTCGGCTACCACGCACCTTTCACTCTTTTTGACGAAAACGCTCGCCTCGCCTACGCTCTCTCCGGCATTTTGAAAAACTATCTGCGCTTTTGGTTCGTAGGTTTCAAAAAAGTTGTGCACCACATCCGCCTCACTCGCGAAATCGAGCCGCGTCTCCACTATCTCGATATCGATTCCAAGGAGTTTGGCCACACCGGCAAAAAAGGTAGGAGAGTGGGCGGCAAGACGGATCTTCTTCGGTTTTTTCGTAGCAAGGAGTGCTAAATAGAGCAGCTGCGTGTTATTAATGTAAAGCTTCATCGCATCGTTACCTTCGTCACTTTAGCCGGGGGCGCACTTTTTTTATGTTAGAATAGCACAAAAAAGTCGGCAGGTAAACATGGGCAAGAACTTAATCATCGTCGAATCACCGGCAAAAGCGAGAACTATTAAAAACTTTTTGGGCAAAGACTACGAAGTCATAGCCTCCAAAGGCCACATCCGCGACCTTCCTAAAAGCAGCTTCGGCATCAAGATAGAAGACGGCAAATTCATCCCCCAGTATCGTGTCGATAAAGACCACTCCCAAATCACCAAGCAGCTCAAGGAGCTGGCAAAAAAGGCCGAGCAGGTCTATATCGCTACCGACGAGGACAGGGAAGGTGAGGCCATCGGCTACCACATCGCCCACGCTATCGGCAAAAAGCCCGAAGAGCTGCCACGCATCGTCTTTCATGAAATTACCAAAAGCGCTATAAAAAAGGCTCTCGAAAACCCGCGCACCATCGATATGAACCGCGTCAACGCCCAACAGGCACGTAGACTTTTGGATCGTATCGTGGGCTACAAACTCTCGCCGCTGCTCTCATCCAAAATCCAGCGGGGCCTCAGTGCAGGGCGCGTCCAGAGTGCTGCACTCAAGCTGGTGGTGGATCGTGAGCGCGAGATAAAAGCCTTCGTACCCCAAGAGTACTGGAGTATCGACGCGGTGTTCGAAAAGGAGATTCCGGCCTCCATCTATGAATATATGGGCAAGAAGCTTGGCAAAATGGACATCAAGTCCAAAGAGCAAGCCCAGGGAATCGTAAACCGTGTCCAAAGCGAAGAGTTTTGCGTAGCAAAAATCGAAAAGAAGCAGCGCATCACCAAAAGCCCGGCACCCTTTATGACCTCTACGTTGCAACAGGCAGCTTCCGGGCAGCTTGGCTTTAGCCCCAAAAAGACGATGATGATAGCCCAAAAGCTCTATGAAGGAGTCCAAACCCCCAAAGGTGTGACGGGTATTATCACCTATATGAGGACGGATAGCCTCAACATCGCCAAAGAGGCGCAAGATGCGGCGCGCGAATTGATAGCTAAAAAATTTGGCGAAAAGTATCTACCCAAAAAACCCAAAGTCTATACCACCAAATCCAAAGGCGCCCAGGAAGCCCACGAGGCCATTCGCCCCACGATGCTCGACTTCACGCCGGAAGTGGCCAAAAACTACCTCAGTGCTGACGAGCTCAAGCTCTACACGCTCATCTACAACCGCTTTTTGGCCTCCCAGATGGAAGACGCCGTCTTCGAAACCCAGACCATCTACTTCAAAAGCCCCAGCGCTACCTTCAAAGCCAGCGGCCGCAAACTCATTTTCGACGGTTTTTACAAAGTGCTGGGTAACGAAGATAAAGACAAGCTCCTGCCGGAACTTTCCGAGGGCCAAAAAGTGGAGCTTACAAAAATCGAAGCCAACCAGCATTTCACCGAGCCACCCGCCCGCTACACCGAAGCGAGCCTCATCAAAACCCTCGAGTCTCTGGGCATCGGTCGACCATCTACCTACGCACCGACTATCGCACTCTTGCAAGCGCGCGATTACGTGAAACTGGATAAGAAGCAACTGGTCCCTACCGATACCGCATTTACCGTCATCGAGGTGCTCGAAAAGCACTTCCCTGATATCGTGGATAGCTCCTTTACTGCCAAGATGGAAGAGGAGCTCGACGAAATCGCGAGCGCCAAGAAAGATTGGCAAAAGGTTTTGCGCGATTTCTATGAGCCGTTTATCGAGCTGGTGGAAAAAGGCAAAAAGGAGATAAAGAGCCAAAAGATAGCCGAACCCATCGGGCGAGCCTGCCCCGAATGCGGCAGCGAGCTGGTCAAGCGCAAAGGACGTTTCGGAGAGTTCATCGCCTGTAGCGGTTTTCCCAAATGCAAATACACCGAGCAGATAGAGCAAGAGCCAAAAACGAGCGATGAAGTGTGCGACAAATGCGGCGCACCGATGGTGGTAAAACGTGGCCCCAGAGGGGAGTTTCTCGCTTGTAGCGCCTATCCTGAGTGCAAAAATACCAAGCCTTTGGGCAAGAAAGAGGCCAAGAAGCTCGATGTATCGTGCCCCGAGTGCGGCGGCGATATCGTAGAGCGTTTCAGTCGTCGCGGGAAATTCTACGGCTGCGCCAACTATCCCAAATGCACCTTCATCTCGAAATTCGAACCTACCGACAAGAAGTGCCCCGAATGCGGCTACATGATGGCTGCACGCACCTATCGCAAAAAAGATGTCTATGAGTGCATCAAGTGTAAGCATAGAGAAGAACAATGAAATATATTTTCCGTCTCCATGCACTACAAAGAATGATAGAACGCTCTATTGACAAACAGAGCGTTATAGAAGTTATCGAAAAGGGAGACATTGTAGAAAGCTATCCAGACGATAAACCCTATCCATCATTTTTACGATGCAAAATTATCTCAGGCAGGCCTCTGCATGTTGTCTACGCTTTGAGCGAAGAAGAAAATAGTATAATAGTCATTACCACCTATGAGCCAGATAAGAATCTTTGGGACGAAACTTTCACAAAGAGGAAAAAATAATGCAATGTATAGTATGTAAAATGGGCAATGTACAACCACAGAAAGCGACAGCAGTATTTGAAATCAATGAGACTACGATTATTTTCAAAAACGTCCCGGCTCTCGTGTGTGAAAATTGTGGGGAAAAATATTTCGATGAAGAAACGAGTGAGAAACTTATAGAAAAAGCGCACAAAATAGCTCAAAGCGATGTTGAACTCGACATTCGTGATTATAATAAAACTGCAGCATGAAAATAGGCATCATCTCAGACACGCACAATAAAGTCGCCAATACCCAGGAAGCGGTAGCGAGGCTCCTAGAAGAGGGGATCTCCTACCTCATCCACGCAGGTGACATCGGCCAGGATGTGCTAGATTTCCTCGATAGCCTCCCCATCACCACCATCGTGGTCTACGGCAATACCGATGTGGGATTGGATACGACAAATCTTACGAAGGTGCGGCTGCACAGACAGCCCTACTACTTCAAAATAGGTCAAACCACCTTCAAATTGATGCACCAGCCCTACTTCCTCAC
>WGBB01000159.1 GCA_015494505.1 Nitratiruptor sp.
ATCATATTCATAGCTTCTTGATCTGAACTTTTACTTCTTGAAATTTGGCGTTTTCGCCCCAGTTGTCGCTGCCATCGGGCGTGACATAGTTTATGGCGCTACCGCTGTAGGCGAGTACGCAATCATCGCGCAGTTCAGCCAAAAGCCGCACCTCCATCGTCGTTTTGCCATAGGCGCTGGAGATCTCCACCCTATCGCCGTCGTGCAGACCGCTTCGAAGCGACACGTAGAGAAACGGATCGCGCTTGAACTGGGAGTTGATGGCGTTTTTGGCCTTGGGAGTGATAAGGAAGTAGCCCGGCTGCAAGGCATCAAAATCATCCTCCACTTCATCCACGAAGCAAAAGCTCTCTTCGAATCCTTCGCTATAGGGAATCTCTTCGAAACTTGGCAGCAGGAAGCACTCCCCTCTTTTTTTGAGCTGCTTCGTAAAGTGTGCTATGTACTCCTCTTCGCTTCGTAGCTCACCCAAGCCGAAGCGGCGAAACATTTCGCTAGTAAACTCATACTCGCTGATGGCTTTGGAGTTATCCATAAGCTTTGGCATCAGCTCCACAAATTCGTGGCCGTAGCTAAAGCGTATGTCGCTTTTTTGCAAGAAGTTCTTGGCCGGGATGACGAGATCGGCCATCTGTGCCGTCTCATCCATATAGAGTGTGAAATCGACGACGAAACTCTTCTCAAGCCCCGCACGTACCTTGGCGCTATTTGGCATCGTCACAGCCGGATTGGATGCTTGGATGAAGCAAAGGTCATACCGGCCAAAATCCACCTCCGGCTTGGGCACGCGGCGTGCCTGGACTTCGAATGGATTATCAAGCCCCACGGAGGTATCACCCAAAAAGCTCACACCGCACCCTTCCTTGCCAAAGAGTCCCAGCATCGCCGCAAGGCTATCGATAGCGCGCACCACCTCGGTGCCGTGGGCATACTTTTGGACACCGTTGCCCACCAATATCACCGTCTTCATATCCATCATCAGCTCCGCAAGCGTTGCGATATCCATCAAATCCACGCCGATCTTGTCGGTGGTGGGCACCATCCGGTAGCTGCGGATAAAATCGGTATAAAAATCGTAATCTTCGGTATGCTCTTCGATAAAGGCCTCATCCTCGCGGTTTTGCATATAGACAAAGCGCGCAAGCATACAAGCTAATTCCAGATCCGTGCGTGGTGCGATCTGCAGATGCATCGCTGCGTTTTTGGCGAGATTGGTCTTGACCGGATCGATCACCACGAGGGTCTTGCCCTCTAAAAAGGGGATGATGTGGTGGTTGGTATAGCCGATGTTGCGTCCCCAGATGATCACCAGCTCGCTTTTGGCTATCTGCTCTAAAGGTAAGATGAGATTCTTGCCACGCCCCTTTTGGATGCCAAGCTGCCCTGCCGCATCGCATAAACTTCCAGAAGTTAGCGTCGCGCCGATACTCGCGAAAAATAGATCGGTCACGGCCTGCATTTTCCCTACGTTGCCGCTGCCGCGAAAGTGCAAGATATTTTGCGAAGAGCGGATCTTTTCCTCTAAAATATCGAGCGCTTGCTGGATATCGATAGCCTCGCCTTTGTAGTAGGCGCTCTTGAGTTGCGGGTAGTCGAAGTAGTGGTTGAGTTTGTAGCATAGATGCCCGCGTGTGAAAGGATGGGATTTGTCGCCTTTGAGTTTACCATCCTCATATATCACACTGCAAGCATCGTAACAATCCAATGGACAGGCTGTTTTCATCGTATCTCCACTTTGATAATTTTGCCGAAAAACTTTGGTGCATTCACCACGATTTCGGCGCGATACTGGCTGATGTAGTTCTCGTCGGTGGTGCGAAGGAGTTTGACTATCGGATTTGGCACCTCTTTGCCGTCGATAAAAAAGCGCGCGTGTGGGAGTTTGGCTACCTCTTCGCGGCTTAGATACATCACGCCTCTAGCTTTAGAGATATCGGCGAAATCCACTAATAGCGCACCGGGATTGACGAAATCGCCCCTTCGCACGTGTACACGCAGCACATAGCCGCTGATGCGGGGATTTTCCTTGGCGATGCGGTCTTTGAGCTTGGTGATGGCATCTTCGATATCGGAGCGCTGCATCAGGAGGTTTTGGAGCTTCTCTTTTTGAGCCAGGAGTGCACTGCGCGCACTCAAGTAGGCAGCCAAACGCGCATTTTTTTCAAAAACCGATTTGGAGCGCAAATCCTTGATACTCTCGTAATCGCGCTTTTTGACGGCCACAAGGCGCTTCTGATCGGCGATGGAGCTTTTGGTGATGGCGATGAGCTGCGAGAGGGCCTTGCGTTTTTGCAAAGCTACTTGCAAGGAAGCGCGATCTACCCTATCATCGAGGCGCACCACGACCCTTTCTCGCACACTCTTGCCCTCTGTACTCTCATCGGCTGCAAGCACCTGCGCAGCCACCGCGGCTTTGAGGTGGTAGATTTCATAAGGCTCTAACTTCACGCTATGCACATCGGCATACAAAAGTGAAGCGATAAGCAATGCCCAAACTCTTCGCACACCCTCTCCTTAGTGTTTGGATAATTGTACTATATTTGCCTAAACTGCGCGGTAAACTTAGCAAATAATCTCGCACTTAAGTGTGGTACAATTACAAAAAAGCCAAAGGAGAGGCGATGCGAAGCGAAGATTTGGCAAAATTCAAAAGCGCGCTCGAGATGCAGCTCGAAAAAGTGGAAAAAGATATCCAAGAGATCCTGGACGAGATGGAGCAGGTAGCCACATACGAAAACATCGACGACATCCAAGACCTCGCGCAGCTTGAGACCATCAACGACACCGACAAAGTGCTTTTAGAGCGCCTCGTGGAAGAGCGCAGAAAAATCAAAGAGGCGCTGCGAAAAATCGAGACGGGAGAGTATGGCAAGTGCAAGGACGGCTCGCCTATCCCTATCGAAAAACTCCAAGCGGATCCGCTATATGAATGCTAACGCCAAAGATCTCGACCTCTACCTCGAAGAGCTCAAAAGCATCGTCAAAAAGAGAGGTCTGAAGTACTCTTTGCAGCGCGAGCAGATCCTCAAGGTGCTTTTTAATGCTCAAAAGCACCTCACACCCGAAGAGATCTACAACGAAGTCAAAAAGGAAAACAGCACCATAGGTCTCGCCACGGTCTATAGGACGCTTTCGTTTTTGGAGCGCGAAGAGATGGTGAGTTCCATCTCCTTTGGAAGCGAAGGTAAAAAGTACGAACTCAACCGCGGTGAACACCACGACCATATGATCTGCATCAAATGCGGCAAGATCATCGAGTTTTTCGACGAGGAGCTTGAACGGCTCCAAGAAGAGATCGCAAAAAAGAATAGCTTCAAGCTCATTACACACCAGATGAATATGTACGGCGTATGCAAAGAGTGCCAAGAGTAGCTACCAGCTACCGCCGCCGCCTCCACCAATGCCTCCGCCGCTAAAGCCGCCTCCACCGCTAAACCCGCCAAAATCGGCTCCCGATGCGCTCTGTCTGGGTGCCGGCGCGATGCGGATGGTATCGATACTATCCAAATCCCCCACATACCATACAGGCTGCGGCGCATTAAAGCTCTTATAGAGCTCCTTCCAAGCATCACTCACCCCAAAGAGCACGGCATAGGGGAGATTGATATCGAGATAGTGCGGGTCTTTAGCCAAGAAACGTTTGATGCGATCCTTCTCCACGCGCTTCAAAAACTCCTCATACCCCACAAGATAACGAAGAGCACGCAACCCTTTGGCGGTGTATTTGCCGATGCGACGATAGAGGATATAGGTCACCAGCGCGGCGATGAAAAAGAGTGCGGAAGTAATAAGAAGCGGCACTAAAAGGGCGCCTTGCAAAGTTACGAAAATGCCACCTATCCAGATGAGCATAAAAAGTATCACCGTAATTTGGCGACTAAGGAGAGCTTGCACGAGCACCACCAAACCTGCACCGATCATAAAAAGAATGATAAAAATAGCCTTCCCCATACCGCCCATCATCCAAAATGCTGCCAAGAAAAGAGGCACTGCTGCGAGCAAAGAAGCAAAGAGAAACATCCGTCTCGTCTTTTGCGGGTCTTGGCGAAAGTAGCCGGCGCGCACACTCCAGCTATAGAGCATATCTTTGAGCTTGGAGCGCAGTGCCTGGTAGCGATCGGCAAGATAGTCTCTGTTTTGGAGATCCACGCCACTTCCCACAAAATCCAAAAGCGCCTTTTGATCCTCCGTAAGATCTTTTGGCTCTTTGCCTGTAGGCTCGATGCGATCCTGGGCGATACGCAGATACCCCTTTTGCGCCAGCTCAAAAAGTGCCGGTACGATATCCTCATCATCTGCGAAGCGATCTATCAGCACACCCGATTGCAAGAGCGAAAGCTCCTTGGGTGGGTAGTACTGCGGCTGCGCTATGGGCGTGCGCAAAACGATACCCAGCTTTTTGGCGATAAAAAAGATAAGCACAAGGTAGAGCATAAGCGCTCCCACCAGCCACATCTGCGGAGAAATGTCGGCCAGGGAGGGACGGATATTCGCTTCGCCGCTTTGGGGCAAAAGCCCCTTTGGAAATGCCACCTCGAGGGTAGCGCCCTCCCCCGGTGGATAGTCGCTATCCTCGATCACGAAACGATGGGGTGAGAGCCAGGATATTTTCCCTAGCATCGGTGCGGTAGCGCCGTAGCGCCCTCGCCAGGTGGTGATTTTAATATTGGATCGATCAAGCTGTGGCGGCAAGAGCACTTCGGCTCGCACCTTGCGCACATAGACGCGCCACGCACCGCCCAAAACGTTCCATCGCAGTGCATCGTAGCCTTCGATGGATGCAGGCAAAATACCTTTGTCGACTTTATAGACGATGGTGTAGATATGATCGCCGCTCAGTGTTCGTTTGGGATTACCGATGCGTATGCGCAGGATCTCCCCCGCTTTGGGGCTTTGCCACCTACGTGTGGTATACACGGCCGGCGAGCCGTCGCGAGTGACGGTGAGCAGATGCAAGCCGATATGGACGGGGATGAAGCTCTTAGAAGTTTTGATAGTGAGGGGGATGTCGCGATAGATGCCGTGCCTAGAAGCGTCGAAACGGTAGTGGATCGTCTCTTGGATAAGCAGCTCGCCGCTTGGCTGCAGCGCTATGCGGCTCTCAAAGAGCCGCACCTCATCGCCATAGGCGAAGAGAGCCAATAGAAGCAGCAAAAAAAGGCGCATCACTCCAGATCGATCTTTGGCATTTTGTAGACTTCCTCTTTGATCGATTCATCCAGTTCGAAATACTCTTTTGGCGTAAAGCCGTAGCGCCTGGCGATGAAAAGATCGGGAAAGGAGTCGAGTCTGGCATTATAGTCTCGCACTACGGCATTGTAGTAGCGGCGAGCGTTTTGGATGCTATCTTCGATTTGGGATAGTTGCTGCTGCAGTTCCAAAAAGTTTTGATTTGCCTTGAGTTCCGGGTAGCTCTCGGCCAGGGCGAAGAGCTTGCCCAGTGCTTGGGTGAGCATATTGTTGGCTTTGGCCTCTTCGGCCGGCGTCTTGGCACTCATCGCGGCACTTCTGGCCTGGATCACCTTCTCGAGCGTTTCGGCTTCATAGTTTTTGGCACCCTTGACCACTTCTACGAGTGCGGGGATGAGATTGTAGCGGCGTTTGAGCTGCACCTCGATGTCGGACCAGGCGGCCTCGGCGCTCTTTTGGAGAGCCACAAGCCTGTTGTAGACATAGATGAGATAGGCGACGATTGCGACAATTGCTAAGAGAATAATAGTCGAAGTACTCATAAGCTCCTCACTTTCTACTGATGCGGCCTATAGATCAGCTCACGCTGCTCTTTTGGCTTTTTGGCATCGTTTTGGATTTTGTTGACCATATACATCGGCGCTACGACGATAAAAAGAATGGAGACAATCAAAAAGAGCGCCAAAAGATACATAGGCAAGAGTCTTTTATGTTTACTGGGTCTCTTTTCCATCACTACTCCTATCTACCAGCTGGAGCGATTCGAGGGTATTGAGGAGAATCTGTTTTTTGGTCACCAGCGGTTTGGTGCGCAGATTCTTCTCCTTTTTATCCAGCTTCGGGTCTGCGATGATGCGCAAAAACTCCTCTTCGAGCAGTTTCAAAAGCTCTCGCATACACTCTTCGTAGCGTTTGGTTACATCCATTATTTGCTCTTGGGACGAAATGCTTTGATCACATCTTCGTTGGTCTCGATGTAGGGACCGCCGATGAGATCGATGCAGTACGGCACCGCAGGAAAGACTGCATCGAGACACTCACGGATGCTCTTGGGCTTGCCCGGGAGGTTGATGATGAGGCTTTTGCCGCGGATTCCGGCCGTCTGGCGAGATAGAATCGCCGTGGGCACATACTGCAAACTCACGGCACGCATCTGCTCGCCAAATCCCGGTAGCATCTTTTGGCACACCGCCTCGGTAGCTTCGGGAGTCACATCACGTGGAGCTGGTCCCGTACCGCCCGTGGTCACTACCAAAGCGCACCCCTCCTTGTCACAGAGCTCGATGAGCGCTTTTTCTATCTCTTTTTGCTCATCGGGAATGCAGCGATAGACAATCTCAAAATCGTTTTTGAGATACTCCTTCATCGTATCCATAATGGCCTTGCCGCTGATATCTTCGTAGATGCCGGCACTGGCTCTATCGCTGGCCGTTACCACGCCGATTTTTATCCTATCCATCCTTCCCCCTTAATAGATGTCCCGCGCCGCGTATGGTATAGATAGTGGCGTAGGGTTTGAAAAAGGCGGCGCACTTTTTGCTATCGACGATTGTATCATATTCTCCCAAATAAACCTCTATCTCTACGCCCATCTTTCGCAGCTGCGCCAGTTTCGAGCCATCCCAGGTAAAAAGGAGCAGCTCTTTGAGCTCGCCCAAGGTAGGCTGGGCCTTAAAGGGAGTGATATCCAGCGTCGCAGGATAGGCCACTTTTTTGTAAAAAAAGCGCATATAGGCTTCCGGATTCTTGGCGAAGGTGAGAATCTCTTTGTGTTTGGCGGCTTTGGGGAGATAGTCGAAGTATGCGGG
>WGBB01000160.1 GCA_015494505.1 Nitratiruptor sp.
GCTCTCTGAGAGGCTCTATCAGCTCAAACTGCATCCACTCCGGCAATCCTCCCACATTGTGGTGCGACTTGATGGTCTCGCTGGGGCCTTTTACGGAGACCGACTCTATCACGTCGGGATAGAGCGTACCTTGTGCCAAGTATTTTACATCGGTATGCTTTTTCGCCTCTTCTTCGAACACTTCGATAAAGGTATGGCCGATGATTTTGCGCTTTTGCTCAGGCTCCGTAACGCCTTTGAGTGCTTTGAGAAAGCGCTGGCGCGCATCGATGACAATGAGTGGGACCTTGAGCATATTTTTAAAGACATGCTCCACTTTTTCACGCTCCCCTTCGCGCAAGAGCCCGTTATCTACGAAAACGGGTATGAGCTGATCGCCGATAGCTTCATAGAGCAGTGCCGTTACCACGGAGCTATCCACGCCGCCGCTAAGAGCACAGAGCACCTTGTCGCTGCCTACCTGTTTGCGAATCTTTTCGATCTGCTCTTTGGCAAAGTGCCCCATATCCCATTTGGAAGTGATTTTACAGATACGGCGTGCAAAGTTTTCGAGGATTTTCGTCCCCTCTTCGGAGTGGCTCACTTCCGGGTGGAACTGCAGGGCATAGATTTGACGCTCTTCGTTTGCGATGGCTGCGTAGGGAGAGTTGTCGGTATGGGCGATGCGTACGAAGCCTTCGGGAAGTTTTTCCACTTTATCGCCGTGGCTCATCCATACGATCTGTCCATCTTTTGTGCCTTCAAAAAGCGGCGAGACATGGCCGTGCACGGGATCGAAGTAGAGCTTGGCCTTGCCGTACTCATGCTCGAGTGCCCGCACCACTTCACCGCCGAAATCGTAGGTGATCAGCTGCATGCCATAGCAGATCCCAAGAATCGGCAAACCGAGTTCGTAGATAGCCTTGTCGACTTTTGGCGCACCCTCTTCATAGACGCTTGCCGGACCACCGCTAAAAATAATGCCCTGGGGCTCTTTGGCCTTGATCTTTTCAATATCTTCGAAATAGGGATATATCTCGCAGTAGACCCCTACTTCGCGCAGACGCCTTGCGATGAGCTGCGTATATTGCGAACCGAAATCGAGAATGACGATGGGAACCTGTTTCATCTATGCGATCCTTAATAGAGTCCAAAAATTTCGAACTGAATATACCATAACGCCACTGAAAGAATGTAACCTGCCAAAACCGTCCAGGCATACTTCATATGCGCACCGAAAGTGTAGATTCCTTTGAGTCGTCCCATGACACCCACACCGGCAGCGCTACCGAAACTGATGAGACTACCGCCGATACCGGCAGTGAGAGTGACCAAAAGCCACTGGTCGATACCCATAGGGGGATTTGCTTTCAAAATCGCACTCATCACAGGAACGTTATCGATAATGGCTGAGATGAATCCCACGCCGATGTTGCCGGCTGTCGGGCCGATAATGTCATAGAGCTTGACCACATATTCCAAAAATCCCATAAAGTGAAGCGCTCCAACCGCACTGAGGATTCCGAAAAAGAAGAGTAGCGTATCGTTTTCCACGTTTTTCATATTGACGTAGACATCGAAATGGTCTGCCTGGTTTCTGCGCTTGTGAAGATAGCTATACATCTTAAGAAGCGCCAGACCAAACATCATACCCCACATAGCAGGAAAATGGAAAAATTGGTGTCCCATAACGGCGATGAAAATCGTGAAGGCTCCCAGCCATATCACCACTTTGGCTCCCGGTTTGAGCTCCGCTTTAGGAAGGCTCGCATCAAAATGGGGCTCTCCTTTTGGCACAAAGAGGCTCAGCAGCCACGCAGTGAGCACCCATCCGGCGAAACTGGGTACGAAGAGATAGAGAAAATCCACAAACTCTCCCTTGCCCGCAGTCCAAGCCATCAACGTCGTAATATCCCCAAAGGGACTCCAGGCACCTCCAGCATTGGCAGCTACGACGATATTAATGGCACCGGGGACCAAAAACTGCGTCTTGGTCTTATCGATGGTAAAGAGCACCGTCGAGAGAATCAATGCAGTGGTAAGGTTGTCCGCCACGGGCGAAATCCAAAAAGCGAGTGCTCCCGTAATCCAAAAGAGCTTTTTATAGCTGTAGCCTTTGGAAGTGAGCTTGTATTTGAGCACATCGAAGACTCTTCGCTCGATGAGCGTTTCGATGTAGGTCATCGCTACAAAGAGGAAGAAAAATATTTCGGCGATTTCGAGAATCAGCTTCTCCATCTCTTTGTGGAGCGGATGGGGATCGAGATGGTTGAGGGTAAAGTATACCCCTAAAAGCATAAACATCAGTGTACCGATGAGCAGGGCCGGTTTTGCCTTGTTCATATGGAACTTCTCTTCGGCGGCTATGAAGTAGTAGCCTACGATGAAGATAACGAGGTTGACGATTCCTACCCAAGTGGATGTTAGATCGATGCCGTGCATCTACTCTCCTTCGATGTAATGTGCACCTATGCTACTCTTTCGTGCCAGTGCTGCTTCAATTATCGACTTTGCCGTAGCAATTCTTAGCTTCAAAAGATATCCGATATCCTCTTTTTCCATCCGTGTCACGATTTGACGCGCCTCTTCGAGCTCGCTGATTCTTCGCACTATTCCCACTTTTTCCCACATAGTGCGGCGCAGCAGTTGCTTGCGTTCTTTGTCACCGCTTTTGGTAAGGATAAACTGTTTGTTGGGAAATTCTCGCATCGTAGCACTGCTATCACCTAGCAAACTATCCTCCACTGCACGCTTGGAAAAGACAAGCCCTTCAAGGAGCGAGTTGCTCGCGAGCCTATTGGCGCCGTGCACACCCGTGCAGGCCACCTCACCCACGGCGTAGAGATTTTCCACTCCCGGCACTCTTCCCCACGTATCAGTAGCGATACCTCCCATCATGAAGTGGAAAGCCGGCGAAATAGGCACCCTTTGGCGCGGCACGTCGTAGCCGAGGTTTTGGAAATTGCGATAGATGGTAGGAAAGCGTTTTTTGAAAAACTCTTCTGTGAAGTTACTAAAATCGAGATAGGCTTGGTGCCCCTCTTTTTGGTGGCGATATATCGCGCGCGAGACGATGTCGCGAGGAGCGAGCTCGCCCCGCTCGTCATACTCGAGCAAAAAGCGTCTCCCCTCTTCGTCCACGATTGTAGCCCCTTCGCCCCGCAGTGCTTCTGTGAGCAGGAGCTTACGCGCACGCTTATTGTAGACAAAGACGGTAGGATGAAACTGGGTAAACTCCATATCTTTGAGCGTAAGTCCCTTGAGCGCAGCGAGCCCTTGCATATCGGCGCTTATCTTTTTGGCATTGGTGTGGTACTCGTAGATCGAGCCCACGCCCCCGCTGGCGATAATCACACAGCGGGCATAGATATTTTCTTGTTTGGCGCCTTGGCGGATCGTTACGCCCCAGATACGACCCTCGTCGATAAGCAGATCCACTACGATCACACCCTCGAGTACCTTCGCACGGGTCTGCGAGAGTAAAAATTTATGCAGCTCACGCCCCGTGGCATCACCGCCTGCGTGGAGGATGCGCGGCTTAGAGTGTGCCGCTTCTTTCGTAAAGAGCAGGTTGCCGTTTTCATCTTTGTCAAACTCGAAGCCGCGGTTTATGAGATCCTCTATGACGCCGATGGAGTTGCGGCTAAGAATCTCCACCGCCTCTTCGTTACACAGTCCTGCTCCGGCTTTGAGGGTATCTTCGATGTGGGAGGGGATATCCTCCTCATCCGTCGCCGTCGCTACGCCGCCTTGGGCGTAGAAGGTGTTGCACTCCCAGATGGGATCTTTGGAGAGGATGAGCACGCTTTTGGAAGCTGGGATATTGAGGGAGGCGTAGAGTCCGGCTATCCCCGCCCCCACGATGACATAATCATAGACTTTCACTTGGAAACCTCTTTTTTATCGTAGTATGGCGGTGCCTTGTAGCCGCATCCGGCGGCTGCAAGCAAAAATGCTATAATTGCCATATGAAAAATCCATCTGCCATATTGCCGCATATCTTTTCCAATAAACCGAGATTCTTTACGCAAAAGTGCTTGCAAAAGCTAACGACGCTGCTCCCCAAGCGCTTTGCGGAGCATCTACACTATATGTATATCAAAAACCGAACGCTCTATCTGGTCTTCGACCATCCCGCATTCGTGATGGAGCTCAATTATAGTAAAAAAGATATAAATGCTCTATTAAAGATGCTGCGCGAAAACTACGGCTTTTGTCAAGATGTGGATGTGCGCACCATCAAAGGCTATCACAAATTCATCCCCACGCACCAAAAGGAAACTCCTTCGATTTTGCGCTACACCGAACGCGCCAAAGGGGAGTTTCCCAACTACGCCACAAACGAAAAAACGAAAGAACTTTTAGAAAAAATCAAAGAGGCTATTCGACGCAATGCAACTCATCGATAAACTGCGCAACCTCCCCGACGCCCCGGGCGTCTACCAATATTTCGACGAAAACGGCAGGCTTTTATACGTCGGAAAAGCCAAAAGTCTCAAAAAACGGGTGCGCAGCTACTTTCGTCTCAGTCCCCTCTCTCCCGCCCCCAATCTCTCGCCCCGTATTTTTAAGATGATTAGCGAGATGAAAGACCTGGATTACATCGTGGTCAACACCGAAAACGACGCGCTGATTTTGGAAAACTCCCTCATCAAACAGCTCAAACCCAAATACAACATCCTCTTGCGTGATGATAAAACATATCCCTACATCTATGTCGATATGAACGAGGATTTCCCGCGTCTGCGCATCACGCGCAAAGTCCTCAAGGGTTCCAAAATCAAATACTTCGGTCCACTTCCCAGTGCGGCGCGCGATATCCTCGATTCGATATACGAGCTGGTGCCGTTGGTGCAAAAAGATAGCTGCATCAAAGGCAAAAAGGCGTGTCTATTCTATCAACTCAAAAAGTGCCTCGCTCCCTGCGAAGGAAAGGTAGATAGAGCTACCTATGCCAAGCTCCTCGAAGAGGCTCTAGGTTACGTCCACAATAAAAAGCTTCTCATAGAAAAACTCGAAAAACGGATGCAAGAGCTCGCTTCGCAGCTGCGCTTCGAAGAAGCGGCGCACCTGCGCGATCGCATAGCGCGCATCAAAGAGATACAAACCCACAGCGAAATCGATCTGGCACGCCTCGAAAACCTCGATATCTACGCCATCACTACCGAAGGCAACAAAGCTGCTATCGTGCGTATGTTTATGCGCGAAGGCAAAGTGATAGCCAGCAGCTCGAATATCCAACGCTTCGACGCCCAAAAGGGATTTGACATCGACGAAGCCTACAAGCGTGTGCTGCTTGAGTTTTACACCCACGAAACGCCGCTGACATCCAATAAAATCCTCGTAGCCCACGACTTTAGCGAAAGAGCGTTTTTACAAGAGCACCTGAGCCAAAAATTTGGCAAAAAGATCGAAATCCTCGTGCCCAAACGGGGAGAGAAAGCGCGCCTCATCGAGCTTGCGACCCTCAATGCCAAAGAGATGCTTCGAAAAAGCGAAACGAAAGAGTCCATCGAAGAGCAGCTCAAAAATCTCCTGGGACTTGATACCACGCCCTATCGCATCGAGGTATTTGATAACTCCCATCTGCAGGGCAAAGCGCCCGTGGGAGCGATGGTGGTCTATGAAAATGGCAAGTGGGACAAAAAGAGCTATCGCCACTACAATCTCGAATCCAAAGACGAGTACGCACAGATGCGCGAGATGCTTACACGCCGCTGCGAGAGCTTTTCTAAAAATCCGCCTCCAGATATGTGGCTCATCGACGGCGGCGAGACGCTCCGCACATTGGCCCAAGATATCGCGGCGAGTTTCGGCGTGCATCTGGATGTAGTGGCCATCGCCAAGGAAAAGATAGACGCCAAAGCCCATCGCGCCAAAGGAAGCGCCAAGGA
>WGBB01000161.1 GCA_015494505.1 Nitratiruptor sp.
AGGGAAGCGGCGCAATTTTATGCTTCGCGGGACCTCCGGGGATAGGGAAGACTTCACTAGCCAACTCCATCGCCAATGCCCTCAAACGCCCGCTTGTACGTATAGCCCTAGGAGGACTCGAGGATGTAAATGAACTTCGAGGCCATCGCCGCACCTATATCGGAGCGATGCCGGGACGCATCGTCCAAGGGCTCATAGAGGCCAAAGAGATGGACCCTGTGATGGTGCTCGATGAAATAGACAAAGTAGGGCGCAATATGCGTGGCGACCCTACATCCGCGCTGCTTGAGATTCTCGATCCCGAGCAAAATACGCACTTTCGTGATTACTATCTTAACTTTAGTATCGATCTGAGTAACGTCATCTTTATCGCTACAGCAAATGATGTGGGCTATATCCCGGCACCTCTTCGCGACAGGATGGAGTTTATATTCCTTAGCTCCTACACTCCCAGCGAGAAGTTCGAAATCGCCAAGCGCTACCTGATACCCCAAGAGCTCAAAAAGCATGGACTTAAGCGCAGTGAGCTCAGTATCAGCAAATCGGCGCTTGAAGCGATCATCGAAAAGTATACGCGCGAAGCCGGTGTGCGCAATCTTCGCCGTCGCATCGCGGATATCGTGCGTAAAGCCGCCAAGGAGATTTTGGAAAATCCACAAATAAAGAAAATCTCCGTGACGCTAAAAAATCTCAACAAATACCTCGAAAAACCTGTCTTTGAGATAGAAACCATTGAAAAAGAGCCGCAAGTGGGCGTGGTCAACGGTCTAGCCTGGACGGCTGTGGGCGGCGATGTGCTCAGAATCGAATCGATAAAAATAAAAGGGAAGGGCAGCTTGCAGCTCACAGGAAGGCTGGGCGAAGTGATGAAGGAGTCTGCGAGCATCGCCTATAGCGTAGTCAAAGTCCTCATCGACCGGGGCAAACTTCCAATAGAACAGGATGTCATTCCAAAAACAGTAAAAGAGCGCGAAGAAAACAAGCGGCTCGATCCGAGTGAAGTCTATCGTCGCTACGATATACACCTCCACATCCCCGAAGGCGCTACGCCAAAAGATGGGCCGAGTGCCGGTATCACCATGGCCACTTCCATCGCTTCGATTCTAAGCGAACGCAAAGTGCGCCACGATGTGGCGATGACGGGAGAGTTGACATTGAGCGGAAAAGTCCTGCCCATCGGAGGGCTTAAAGAAAAGCTCATCGCAGCATATAAAGCGAAGATAAAAAAGGTGCTCATTCCAAAGAAAAACTACGATAGAGACCTCGATGATATACCTGCCGAAGTGATCGAGAATATGAAAATAGTTCCGGTTACTCGTATAGAAGAGGTGCTTGAAGAAGCGCTTCTTTAGATCGAGTACTTCTCGATCTTTTCGGCTAAATCTTCCTCTTTGATCGGCTTGTTGATAAAGTCGTTGGCGCCTGCTTCTATAGCTTTCGTTTTTTGCGTATCGTCGGTGCTGAGTACTACTACGGGTATATCTTTGAAGCGAGGGTCTTTACGCATAATTTTGAGTGTCTCGATGCCATCGAGACGTGGCATGATGATATCAAGAAGCACGAAATTGACGTCACGGTTTTTATTGAGAATCTCGAGAGCTTCCTGGCCGTCTTTTGCTTCGAGTGTTTCGTAAATATAAGGGTTTTTGCCCAACATATTTTCCAGCAGCTTTCTATTGATCAAATCGTCGTCTACGTACAGAACTTTGAGCTCTTTCATGCCTCTTCTTTTTGGTAGAGTTTTTCTATTTCGGTTTTAAAGAAATCTTTTTTGATGATGTTGCGAATCACATCGTCGTAGAACTCTTTTTCGAGCGTCGAGAGTGACGCGATATCGAAGCTAGGCTCGACGAGCAGCACGAACTTCGTATCGGGTGCCGTCTCACGAAGAGCTCTTATGATATGGAAATTGTACTCATCCGACTCTTTGTCTATAAAAGCGATTTTGTAGCGTCTTTTTTCTAGTCGCTGTTTAAAATCGTCCAAATCCAGTGCCATATCGACACTATAGCCTAAAGATTTGAGAACGTTTGCAAAGAGTTTGGCCTCGAGCGGACTCTTTTTAAGAAGCAGGATGTCGAAATCGAAAGCCTCTTTTTGGACCGGCTTGGGTGTTTCGGCCTCATGTGGTTGTTCGCTCTGCTCTTGCGGCTCTTGCGTGACGTCGGGGATGTACTTTTTATCCGGCAAAAAGGCTTTGAGAATTGTTTCAATATCTTTTCTGTTGATAGGCTTGGTGATGTATTCGTCAAACCCCCTGTTCATGAATCGCTCTCTATCGCCTTTGAGGGCGTGTGCCGTAAGGGCGATGATAGGAGTAGGAATGAGTTTCATCTCTTTTTCATACAGATGTATCTCTTGCATCGCTTCGATGCCGTCTTTGACGGGCATTTGGATATCCATAAACACGATGTCGTAATTGTTTTGTTTGAATTTTTCTAAGGCTTCTAAACCGTTATCTGCCAGGTCTACTTGCATGCCGTAATCTTCGAGTGTCTTTTTGATCAGCTTTTGGTTGATGACGTTGTCTTCGGCTACGAGCGCTTTGGCACGAAATTTGACGTTTTGGGGAATAGCTGCGATGGTAGCCTTGCTGCTAATCTCTTTTGCATGCTCTACGTAATAGCCTAGCAGCTCTTTGAGTTTGGTGAAGTTGGCGGGCTCGCTGATGTTTTTGACCAGTTTCGGTGCAAATTCTTGCACCATGCGTTTTTTGGTCACTTTGGAGATGAGTGCCACCGGGACTTTATTCATAAAAAACTGTTTTATCTGTTTGCTATCGACATAATCGAAATCAAGAAGTGCGAAATTCGACTTTTTACCGGTATCGAGGGTCTCCTGGAGCGAGCCGATGCGGGTGAAATGGACACCGAAGTAGCTCATATACTCTTCGATGTAGCGATTTTGAATCTTCGGTTTAGTGGAATCTTCGTAAAAGACTACTTTAAGAGTATTGAAGCGGTCTTTGTAGCTTTCCTCTTCTACGACAGGAATCTCTTCGAGTTCGAGTTTGAAATAGAATCGACTCCCTTTTCCTTCCTCGCTCTCGATTTTAAGCTGACCGCCCATAAGTTTGACAAATTCGCTCGAAATCGTCAGTCCCAGGCCCGTTCCTCCATATTTGCGAGTGACGGATGTATCTGCTTGGGTAAATGCTTCAAAGATTTTGTCGCGTTTGTCTTTTGGAATGCCGATACCGGTGTCACGCACTTCGAAATGGAGGATCGCTTTGGAGTCTTTTTGGCCTATTTTGCGTATTTCGACGGCGATTTCACCGCCTTTGGGCGTGAATTTGACCGCATTGGAGATAAGGTTAATAAGCACCTCTTTGATTTTGGTGGGATCGCCTTTGAGCGGCTTGCTTAGATGCGGATCGACGAAGAGTGCGAGGTTGATATCCTTTTCCGCAGCTCTGGGGGCATAAACCTCCACGGCGTTTTCGAATTCCACGATAGGATCGAAAACCACATGCTCGAGCTCGATCTTTTTACTCTCGATTTTAGCGATATCGAGGATATTGTTGATGATCTCGAGGAGATTTTCGGAGCTTTTCTTGATGATTTCTACAAACTCTTTTTGCTCATCATTGAGATCGGTGCCTTTAAGCAGCTCGGTAAAGCCCATGATGCCGTTGAGAGGGGTGCGTATTTCATGGCTCATATTCGCCAAAAAGAGGCTTTTGGCCTTATTGGCCTCTTCTGCCGCTTCTTTGGCTTTTTCCGTGCGTTTGAGGGCAAGGCGCAAAATCTCGTAGGCTTTCTCTATGCCTTCGCTGGTATCAAGGTCCACCTCTTTGGCCAAATCGGGACGCTCTTTGAGGATATCGTCACTGAGAGCCACGGTTTTGAGGAGGTTTTGGAGTTTTTCTCTATTTTTTGCATACTCTTTGATAAAAAGGTAGCTATAGAGCATAAGGAGAATGGAGAGTATCCAAAAGGCCAATGCTATGAGCAGTGCGATAAGGAAGAAGGAGAGCCTATTTTGAAAAAACTTTGTAGCTGCGGTGATATCGGTAGAGATTAGCCTTTGTGCGGTATCGAGTTTTATACGGTTTTGTGCTATCCAAGCAGTCGTATCGAAGGGCCGGTCGTTTAAAAACGCCAGGCGCATGCTCTTGATGGAATCGATGACTTTTTTGAGCTGCGGATTGTTGATGTTTTGTAAAAACGTATCGGCACGTGTGATTTCGGAGAGCTCGATAATTTTGTAGCTTTGAGAATAGTCTCGCTTTTCGTTCAGATATGCTAAAAGCCCTGTCTCTTGTCCGGTATAGAGAAACGATTCGAAATCTTTCGCGCTTCGCTGTGCAAGAGCAGATTCTAGTGTTTTATATCTTTTTAGGTCGAGTCGTGCCGCGATAGGCTCGATGATAGCATTGTAATAGAGAGCCAGATAGAGCTGCTTGAAATCGGCACCTGGCTTGAAGGTTTTATCACGTACGATACGCAAAAGTGCCAAAGCGTTTGCGACCTTGGATGAGAGTGTCGGTGCTCTAAATTTTTTGGCGGCGGTATCGGTGAGGGTATACTGTGCTTTGAGACGCTTTTTCAATGCTTCGGAAGGTTTAGCAAGATATAGAGCGGCGAGTGTCGCTTCATCCTCGATATTGCGCAAAAGCGCTACCGAAGAGTGAGCTTTTTTCAGTATCTTTTGGGTATCGCTATATTCGATATAGCGCATAGTGAAGTAGTAGAGAAAAATGGAAGAAAGAATAAATAGAATTATCGCAGGTAAAAAGGTTATAAGTTTTAAGCGATGTGAAACATTCATACAAAAACTCCTATTTTATTTCTCGTACACTCTTTTCGAGTGAGACAATCGCCTCTTCGAACTGCTTCGCAAGCACTTTATCGAGAGGGTAGTTGGTGATGATGTTGTTGAGTAGCAGCACGAGATTGCTGAGCCTCAAGCTTTCAGCCACGCTTTTGAGCTGCTTGGCTTTTTTAAGAAATTTCTCTTTGCGCATTTTGATATTGTGCAGCGTTTTGAGTTCGATGACGAGATCTTCGATGATATCTATGAAGTCCTGCTTGTCGATCTGGATAAGTTCCAATGAATCTTTTAGGTCTTGTGCCGTGACGATGAAAGGATTGGGTTCGTTTTTGAGCTGTTCAAGATCGCGAATACATTGACGCACGAGCTCGGGATTTTGGTTGACGTTGACCTGGTCGAGATATTTGGCGCACTCTTGCAGGTAGAGATTGCGCGCAAAGGATGCAAGCTTATGGAGCTCGTTGTAGTTGTTATAGGCGAGATTGAGCTTAATCTCGTTGATAAGCTCCTTGAGGTAGGCTTGGTACTCTTCGAGTGAAAGACCCAACTCGTTTGCGGCTTTTACCGGTTCATCTTTTGTGACGCGAGGTTTTTGTGATTGTTCGGGTTCTTGCGGCTTGGGTGCCGGCTGTGCTTGCTCTAAAGTGGCGGTCTTGAGTGTGAGCTCTTGGGGTGCTTCGATTCCGTACAGTTTGGCTATATGGAGGATGTAGCCGTAGTACTCTTCTACGATCGTGGTCAGTTCGTCGAGTTTCGTATCTTTTTTGGCTTTGGAGAGTATTTCATAGGCCGGTTTGAGGCGCAGATTCGCCGCTACTCCTTTGAGGGTATGCAGGATGGAGTAGATGCGTTCCTTATCTTTTTTTGCAAAACTCTCTTGTATTTCCTCAAACTTTTCGAGGGCTTGCTTTATGTACTCTTTGATGAAATCCTCGACTATCTCTTCGCTTAAGTTAAGCTCTACTGCGATTTCTGCTACGTTTGGTTTGGGGTGCTCTTTTGGAGTGATGACTATTTGTTTGGTGGCGGGAGCGGTAGTTTGAGGTCCTTGCGGCTGTGTCGTTGCAGGGGGTTGTACGTCTACATCGCATTCGTTGTAGGTATTGAGCTCGAAAGTGACGAGATAGAAATGTTGCGGTTGTGCAAGATTGCTAAGCTGGGATACGCGTACGAAGACTTCGAGGATACGGCCGTCCTTGGTTTGCAAGAGGGCGCGATGGTTAACGGTGTTGTTGGTAAGGACATAGTCTATCCAGTGGAAACTGCGAAACTCATGTATGTATCCCGGTTTGCGCAAAAACAGCTGCGCTACGTCGTAGACCTCTTTTTTGAACTCTTCCAAAGATGCATAGCCGAGCATCTCAAGTGTCTGCTCGTTAACGGCCAATATTTTTTTGAAACCATCGTAAAGAATCACCTACTGCCCCTTACCGCTTTGGGATATTATGGCATAAAAACTTATAAAAGGAAATTAATTGTAGATTTTTTTGATAGCGCGTGCGTCTTTTTCGTTGAGTACCGCGGCTATCTCTTCGATTGTAGCAGATTTGAGCTGCTCAAACGTCCCAAAATAGTTGAGAAGTTTTTTTACCTTTGCCGGGCCTATGCCTTTGGCCTTGAGGAGTTCGAGTTCTTTGGCCTCTTTGGCGCGCTGTTTGCGGTGAAATTCGATGACGAAGCGGTGGGCCTCGTCGCGCAGGCGCTGCAAGAAATGGAGCCGTTTGTCGGTGGGCAGGAGTTCGATGACGCTCTCTTTTGTATAGATGATATCCTTGGCGCTTCCTTTGGCGCGATGGGCTTTGGCGTCGATCTTTTCCTTGGCGATAGCCACTACATCCAGATGCACGCCGAAACTCGCCGCGATATCTTGGGCCAATGTGCGGAGCGTCTCGCCGCCGTCGATGAGCCACATATCTGGAGGCGGATTTTTAGAAAAGCTTTCGCAGCGGCGCGTAAGCATCTCGCGCATCTGTGCGTACTCGTCTTTGGATTCAAGATTGTAGTGGCGATAGCTCTTTTTGTCCCATTTGCCGTTTTCATAGACCACCATCGCTCCCACGGGTGCTTTGCCCTGCAGATGGGAGTTGTCGAATACCTCGATGCGATAGGGCGTGGTATCAAGTCCCAGGAGATTTTTAAGCTGCTCTTCGACGGACTCTTTCGTTTCGCTTTTTCGAAGCATCTCTTTGGCATTGAGGGTTGCAAGCTCGATGAGGCGCGCTTTCTCTCCCCGTTTGGG
>WGBB01000162.1 GCA_015494505.1 Nitratiruptor sp.
ATCGAAGTCCAAGAGGAGGTGGGTCTCGATATCTTGGTGCATGGAGAGTTCGAGCGCAACGACATGGTGGAGTATTTCGCCGCATTTTTGGAAGGCGTTACCTTCAGTGAAAACGGCTGGGTGCAAAGCTACGGTAGCCGCTGCGTCAAACCTCCCATCATCTTCGGTGACGTGGCGCGCCCAGAGCCTATGACCGTGGAGTGGATCACTTATGCCCAGAGCAAAACCGAAAAAATAGTCAAAGGGATGCTCACGGGCCCCGTAACGATGCTCAACTGGTCCTTCGTGCGTGATGACCTGGAGCGCGAGCAGGTCTATAAGCAGATGGCGCTGGCCATCGCAGATGAAGTGGCGGATCTGCAAGATGCCGGCATCAAGATCATCCAAGTCGACGAAGCCGCCTTCAAAGAGGGCTACCCCTTGCGCCAAGAAAAACGCGCCGAGTATGAGCGCATTGCCGTAGAGAGCTTCAAGATCGCCACGGCTCCTGCCAAGCCCGAAACCCAGATCCACACCCACATGTGCTACAGCGATTTCAACGACATCATGCCCACCATCGATGCGATGGATGCGGAGGTGATTTCCATCGAGACGGCCCGCAACGGCAATAGACTCCTGGAAGCCTTCAGAGAGTACAACTACCAAAAAGAGGTGGGTGCCGGTGTCTATGACATCCACTCGCCGAGGGTACCTACCAAAGAGGAGCTCATCAAAGAGATCGAAGCACGTCTGCAGGTGCTACCCGCCAAACAGCTGTGGATAAATCCCGATTGTGGTCTCAAAACCCGCAAATGGGAAGAGGTAATTCCGGCACTCAAAAATATGGTGGAAGCCACCAAAGACGTGCGTAGCCGCATCGTCTCGCTCTAAGGGTGATTCCCTTAGGGCAGGCGCTTTTTGAGTATCTGCTTACCCAGCTCCACTCCCGGCTGGTCGTAGGCATTGATACCGAGAAGAGAAGCTGTAGCGGAAGTGAGGAGTTCGTAGTAGATGATGAGCTCGCCGATGTTTTGGGGCGTAATCTTTTCGAGGGTGATGAGATCGACAGGCACGCCCACGCTCTGAACGGCTTCGAGTGTCGCCATGCACTCTTCGTTGATGAGTCGGTTGAATGTCAGACCATTGACAAAATCGGTCTTTTCTAGATGCGGTAGTGAGATCTCCGGAATAGTGAGATCTTCTTGGAAGTTTTCTATCTTGATGAAAGTCACGCTCTTATCTAACGGCCCCTCCATCAAAAGCTGCAAAAAGGAGTGCTGATCCACGGGACCCCTATGTGCGATAGGAGTAAGGCCGATGCGATTACCTCGTCTATCTTTTTTACCCAACGATTCTCCCCATAGCTGCACGTACCACTCGTTAAAGTGCATCAAAATATCTGCATAGGAAAGCAAGACGTTCATAGGCACTGATGTGTGGTTTTTGGCGTAGAAGCAGGCTTTTTGTGCTAGATGGGGAGCGTTGCCGGCGAAAAATTTTTGCAAAAAGAGTGCGGCTCCATCGACGATATCGCGTACGGGATATCCGGCTAGATAGAGCGGGACGATTCCAACGCTGCTGAGCACCGAGAAGCGTCCTCCCACGTTTGCGGGGATAGGGTAGAAGCGCAGATTGAAGGTTTTTGCAAAATCGTGCAGCGGCGAGTTTTCGTCCGAAATTACGAGAATGCGAGGATTGTTTTGAAGAGCAAGATCGCAGTGCGCGATGGTTGCCTTAAATTGCGCGATGGTTTCTATGGTGGTGCCCGATTTCGAGATGAGGATAAAGAGTGCCTCATCGCTTCGTAGTTTTTCGAAATTGCTCTTTATTCCCAGTGGTGTAGGATTTTCGAAATAGAGTATCTCTTTGGCAGTATGTTTGCAGCGTAAAAAGGTGTCTATCGCTTTGGTCCCCAATGACGACCCGCCTATACCAAAGAGTGCTATCTGGCTGAAGGATGGAAAAGTTTCGCTTTCGAGGCGCTCTATGAGAGAGGCCGCTTTTTGGGGCAAGTCATAGTAGCCGCTGCTGCCCTCTTGCCACTCTTTTTGGAGTGATTCGATGATGCTTTTTTGATCGCAAGGGGCTTCGAAAAAGAGTTGATAGCTATTCACCGACTCCCTTTTAAAATGATATGATTGGCTATAATAGCAAAAAGCTCATAAAAGGAGCGTTATGCGCGTAACTGTGAGTGGAGGGGTGCACGGCAACGAACTTTTGGGTATCTATCTTGTGAAGCTCTTGCAGCGCGAAGAGCCGCACTTTGAAAACATCGCCCTTGAATTCCTCTTGGCAAATCCCAAGGCGATAGCCCAGTGTCGACGCTATATCGATCGTGACCTTAATCGATCCTTTAGCAAAGAGGCGTTAGAGAGCGATGCGGCGATATACGAGTATGAGCGTGCCAAAGTCTTGGCCAAAAGGCTCGAACAATGCGATTTTTTAATCGATCTGCACACCACCACGGCCAATATGGGCATCACCGTGGTGCTGAGCAGCGATGATGCCCTCAGTGCGAACATAGCGAAGATTTTGGCGCTGGAGTATGAAAATGTTCGTATCCTTCGGTGGCTGAGCAACGACGAAGGCGCTTTTATTAACAGCGTCGTGCCGCACTCTATCACCATAGAGGTGGGACCCGTGTGCCAGGGGGTCTTGGATGCGAATCTTTTCTTCGCCACCAAAAAGGTGCTTCTTCGAGCTCTCGATATTCTCAACAAAGAGGAGCGATGCGATGAGAAGGTGGAGTGCTACGATATTGTAGATGCGCGTGATTTTCCCAGAATCGATGGTGAAATAGCCGGGATGATACACCCAGAACTCTTGGGGCGCGATTACGAGCTGCTGCATCCGGGCGATCCCATTTTTATAGAGTTTGACGGCAAGGAGCATTTTTTTGAGGAAGAGTCTTGCTATCCCGTCTTTATCAACGAGGCGGCCTATTACGAAAAAGGGGCGGCTTTCTACTTGACAAAAAAATCGACATTGTGATACTAAAAATTGCAAACTTTTTTCGTTACAATTAAGACAAAAACATCTGAAGGAGGGGAAACTCTATGGGTATTGTGCTTTTTATCTTGATGAACCTGGCCGTGATGGCTTCGATATACCTGACTATTTTCATTCTCGAAGCCTTCTTCGGTGTAAGGCTCGATCAAAATACCATAAGTGGTCTTTTGATCCTATCGTTTATTGTAGGCTTTAGTGGTGCGCTCATCAGCCTCTTTTTGTCCAAATGGATGGCGAAGATGCATATGGGCGTGCGCGTGATTGACAATCCGACGCATCCTACGGAAAAGTGGCTGGTGGAAACCGTAGCAAAGCTTGCTAA
>WGBB01000163.1 GCA_015494505.1 Nitratiruptor sp.
ACTAATACAATTGGAAGAGCAAGAATAATTAAAATTATTGATGATAATGGATAATTATTGAATGTGTGTTCTAATGAACTATACATTTATTCCCTCTGTTTTTTATATTTTTTAGAATAAAAATTTTATCTAATTTTTGAACCGCAATTACATTCTTCATTAACATAATTTTTAGTGCACTATTTTTCTTCCTCGCTTTTCTTCTACAATTAGTCAAAACGCATAAAGGAGTGTTTTGGCTGAGACACTTGGACAACAATACGATCGCCTCCAAGAAGCTATAAAAAAACTTGAGAGCAGGGCTGTTCAGTCGTATGAGATAGATGGCTTACAGGCGACCTATGTGGATCTGCCAGTGCTCTATAAAAGAGCGGACATTTTGGAAGCAAAAATAGAGCGCTACGGCAGAGATTACATCCCCGGCCAAAACACGAAACCGCAAAAGAGGGTGGCGCGTGTCGTTTTTGACTAAATTCAAGCGACTCTTTCGCAAAGAGCAAAAACGGGCTTTCTATGAGGGCGGGCGTATCACAAAAGCCAATAGGGATTTTTGGAACGCAAACGCTCCTTTTGAGACCACTGCCGCTCCCGATCGCGATACTTTGCGTGCGCGTGCAAGATGGCTGCATGAAAACAATCCCATTATGGCAAACATTGATAAAACCATTGTCAACAATGTCATAGGACGCGGCATCAAACTTCAGAGCAAAACGGGCAATAAGCGTCTGGATGAGGAGATAGAGACTCTTTGGAGGGAGTGGGAAAAAAGAGAGAATTGTGATCTGACCGGTAGGCTCAATTTTGGTGATTTGCAAAGGCTCATTTTAGAGCAAAGAATGGTAGATGGAGAAATCTTCATCTACAAGCGCCTCACCAAAGACAAAGCGTTTCCTCTCAAGATCCAGCTCATCGAGGCAGATAGGCTCAATAAATTCAAGTCCGATTGGAACGTGATAGAGGGCATCGAGATAGATGAGGACGGAAGGCCGGTGAAGATCCATATCGTCAACGGCGACTATGATATGAAAATAAGCTATGTCACGCTCGATGCAGCCGATGTGATCAACTATTTCAAAGCCGAGCGAGTCACGCAGTATCGAGGCGTGAGCGAATACAAACAGGCCATCATCGACATCAAAAACTTCAGTGCATTCCAAACCGCCACCATCCAAGCGGCGCGCGCCAGAGCCAACATCGCCTACTATGTCAAGCAGGAGATGGCGCCAAACATTGCCAATAACGTGGTGGAAGATGAGGATTTTGAAAAGATCCAAGAGATCAACGGCGTGATGGTGCACTATCTCAGACCAGGCGAAGAGATGGGCAAGCTGGACCCAGATGTGGTGAGTGGGACTTATGACGACTTCGTCAAGACCGTGGTGCGGATGCTGGCGGTAGCTCGAAACGTGAGCTATGAGTTGGCGTTTCGTGATTTTAGCAGGGTCAATTTCAGTAGTGCGCGCGCTTCCATCATCCAAGACAACAAACGTTTTGATTATGAGCAGCAGCATATCATCTCTTATGTGCTCAATCCAATTTTTGAAGCGTGGATGGATGCGATGGTGATGGCCGGCAGAATCAAAAGCCTCAATCCCCTTAGCTACGCCAAAAACAAGCAAAAGTTCATCAAACCAAAATGGATTCCGCCTGCCAGAGAGTGGGTGGATCCGTTGAAGGATATGAAAGCCATCGAGCTGGAGCTGGCTCTTGGTCTCACCACTAAGAGCGAGGTGATAGCAAGCAGGGGTAAAGATTATGAGGAGGTGCTGTTGCAGCAAAAGCGAGAGAAAGAGCTGGAAAACCAAATATTAGGAGTGAACGATGCCAAAAGCGATGAAGAAGTATAACATCGAAGGCAAGGAGATCCAAAGAAGAGCTTCGCCAAATCTGAGCCTCATCGATGAAGAGCAACGAAAGATCCCTTTCATTCTCATCTCCAAAGAGAATGAGGGAGAGCGGGTGGATTGGTGGAGTGGCGAGAAGTATATCGAGCGCCTCGATGTGGAAGGTGCCAAATGGGATAGGCTCAAGACCTTTTTCAAGGATCATGACAGGAGCGTTGACAGCGCCATAGGAAGAGTGGAGAATGTGCGCATCGAGGACGGGGAGCTCAAAGCGGACGTAATCTTTGGCTCCACACCGGATGCGCTGGAGGTATTCGAGAAGTATCGAGACGGCATCCTAACAGATGTCTCCATCGGCTACAAGGTCAACGCCATCACGGTAGAAGAGCGTGCAGGAGAGCCCGATGTGGTGACGATCACCGATTTTGAGATTCGAGAACTCAGTGCGGTGGGGATTGGGTTCGACAAAGGCGCAACGGTAGGAAGAAACTTAGAAGGAGGAGATATGACACCAGAACAGTTGCAAAGAATGCGTGAGCTCGAAGCGCTCAAGGAACGTAGCGATGAGCAAGAAAAGGAGCTGGCAAAGCTCAAGGCATTAGCTGCCAAAGAGGAGGAGAGGGTCCGAGAGCTTGAAGCGCAAAAGGCCGAACTGCAAAGAAAAGCAGAGTTGCAAGAGCTTGCCATCGTTTATGAAGCGGACCAAGAAGTATTGGAGCGATTTTTGAGCGACAAGACAAAGACAAAGGAAGATTTTTTGCGCTATCTATTGGATGAGAGAGCTAGCAGGCAGCCTCGTGCATATCCCGGCAAAGAGAGCCAAAAGGGCGATATGATTCGGGCGATGAGCGACGGATTGCTTTTGCGTTTGGGATTTGCGCCAAAAGAGGTGCACGAAGATGCACATATGTTTAGCGGTATGAGCGTGCAAAATATGGTGCGAAAAATCGCTGGTTTGCCGCTTGAAGCGAGTGAGAGCGATCTCGTGCGGGCAATGACCACGAGCGATTTTCCAAAAATCTTGGCCAATGTGCAAAACAAGGTGATCCAAGATAGCTTCGAGAGCGCTCCCGTGACCTTTAGACAATGGACGCAGCCCGTGGATTTCAAGGACTTCAAGCCACGAACGGAGGTGCGCAAGGGAAGTTTTGGGGCAAACTTCAAAAAAGTCCAAGAGCTTGGCAGAACAGAATATGTGGAAAAAGGCGAAACGGGCACTACGTGGCGCATCCACTCCTATGGAGCACGCTTTGCGTTTACAAGAGAGCTACTCATCAACGACGATCTTGGAATGTTTGTGGATGATCTGCGTGATATGGTGGAGCAGGTGGCTGTCTTTCAAAACAGACTCGTCTATGATCTCTTGCAGCGCCGCGGGGAGTTCAAAAACTATGTGATGGATGATGGCAAACCGATTTTCGATGCAAGCCATAACAACTACGATGCGCAAGGTGCGGCACTTGGCACCGAAAGTTTGGCGGCTGCGCGCACAAGAATGATGCGCCAAAAGGATTTTGACGGCAGACAGCTGCGCATCTTGCCAAAATTCTTGCTGGTACCGCCTGAGCTTGAAGTGAGTGCATTGCAAATACTCAACTCCACAGCCAAGATCGAAGCACAAAACGCTGGTGTGGCCAACCCATTCAAGGGAGCTTTCGAGCTCATCAGCGATATGGAGCTTGAGGATGCGAAAGCATGGTATCTGGCTGCTGCGAAAAAAACCATCAAAGTGGGCTATCTGCAAGGTACAAACAGACGACCGATCGTCGAAGAGGTCAATCGCAGCAACATCACTGGCATCGAGTATGAGCTGGTGTTTGATTTTGGTGTGACTGCGGAAGACTAC
>WGBB01000164.1 GCA_015494505.1 Nitratiruptor sp.
CGTTTGCCATGCCCAAAAAGGCCATGATGGTGAAGAGTACTACGATAGCCAGGTAGAAGTTGTGCACGAAAAAGGCGTTGATAAAGGCCATAGCCGCTACCACGCCAAAGAAGATGTAGAGACTCTTTACGCCTCCCAGCCTATCGGCGATACCGCCGCCCACGGGGCGCAGGAGTGCACCGGCGAAGATACAGAGGGCTCCGAAGTAGCCGGCGACTACTTTGACGTTGCTCTCACCCAATATCTTCATCCCGATTTCAGCCATCTCTGGGCGATAGACGTTCATTAGATAGACCTTCATATAGTTTGCAAATCCCACGAAACCACCGAAACTCACGGCGTAAAAGAGGCTAAACCACCAGGTGTCTTTGTCTCTAAGGAGTTTGAGATAGTCGCCAAGTTTCTTTTTGCGCGGTGTATAGACTTCAGGTGGCGCGTCCTTTGCCATGACGATGTAGGTGGCGAGGATGATGGTCGAAAGGATGCCGCCTACCAAAAAGACTGACGGCCAGCCCCATATTTCGGCGATTTTCGGTGCGAAGAGGAAGTCGAGGACTACACCGATGTTGCCGGCACCTGCAAGGCCTAAAACGAGGCCTTGGAGGCGTGGGGGATACCACTGCCCGGCTTGTGGCAGTGCCACTGCGAAACTGGCTCCCGCGAAGCCCAGACCAAAGGCGACTGCCAAAAGCTCGTGATAGGTGATGTTTTCGCCGCGAAAGAAGGTGTAAAAGAGTGAGGCGATGACGATGAGCTGTGCGATGATGGCGGTCTTTTTGGGTCCAATATTGTCTACCAAAAATCCCAAGAGAATGCGCAAAATTGCGCCACCCAAAATCGGGATGGCAAGGAGTGTCGCTTTTTGGTTGGGGTCGAGAATGTAGCCGTGCTTGGCCAGCGATTCGCTAATCTCTGTGGCCAGCGGCCCCAGCATCGTCCAGACCATGAAGCTAAAATCAAAATACAAGAATGCCGCTATGAGTGTGGGCAGATGCCCGGCCGTTTTGAGTTCACCCAGTTTCATCCAGCTCCTTTATAATTTTTGGGGAAATTGTATAAAAAATATAAACAAAAAGTTGTATAAATAATATGCAAAATGGCAATACACTACTGCTACTTTTATAATCATATTAATCTACATAGTTAAAAATAATTTTAGATAAAGCTATTTTTGCTTACAATATGGAAAATTTTTTAAGGAGCGGCAATGAAAAAGATAGAAGCTATCATCAAGCCATTTAAACTCGATGACGTCAAAGAGGCTCTCAGTGAGTTGGGTATTGCCGGTATGACTGTAACGGAGGTTAAGGGCTACGGCCGTCAGCAAGGCCACACGGAGCTTTATAGAGGAGCCGAGTATGTGGTGGATTTCTTGCCTAAAGTCAAGGTAGAAATCGTGGTCAAAGCCGAAGATGTGGACGCTGTGGTAGACAAAATCGTGAGTGCTGCACGTACGGGCAAAATCGGTGACGGAAAAGTGTTTGTGAGCGATATTGAGCGCGTGGTACGCATCCGCACGGGCGAAGAAGATGCAGAAGCCATCTAAGGAGAAGAGATGAAAATAGTCGCAGCCGACAATGTCTTTATCTTTACCGCTACGGCACTCGTGCTTCTTATGAGTGTACCGGCACTTGCCGTCTTTTACGGAGGACTCACCAAAGTCAAAAGTTTGCTCAATACGCTTGCAATGGTCTTCGTGGCATTTTGTGTGGTGAGCTTCATTTGGCTGGCCTACGGCTACTCCCTCTCTTTTAGTGGTGACGGAGCGCTTATCGGGGATCTGCGCTACTTCTTCTTACAAGGCATCAACCCAGGCGATCCCGCTCCTGCGGCACCAAATCTCTACCACTATCTCTTTATCTTTTTTCAGATGACATTCGCGGCTATTACCGTTGCACTGATGGCAGGAGCCTTTGTGGAGCGTATGAAGTTTTCTGCTTGGATATTGGTTTCCATCCTCTGGGCTACCTTCGTCTATTTCCCCGTGGCGCACTGGATCTGGGGCGGTGGGTGGCTCGGTAGCGGCGGTACGCTGGACTTTGCCGGCGGTATCGTGGTGCACGAAACCAGCGGTCTAGGTGCGTTAGTGGGAGCGCTCTTGCTTGGCAAACGCAAAGACGCGGTGATGATGCCCTCATCCTTGCCTCTCGTGGCCATCGGTACGGGGCTGCTCTGGTTTGGGTGGTTCGGTTTTAACGGCGGGAGTGCGCTGGCGATGAATGCGCAGGCCGTCAGTGCAGCCTTCGTGACCACCATCGCGGCGTTTGTAGCCGGATTTGTATGGATGAGCCTGGAGTGGATGAAATTCAAAAAGCCTACCTCTTTGGGCCTTTTTACAGGTATTATCGCCGGGCTTGCCACCATTACGCCAGCCAGCGGTTTCGTGGATATCGGCGGCGCGATAGCCATAGGCGTGGCGGCTGCGCTGGTGTGCTTTTGGGCGGTAGTGTGGCTCAAAAATCGTCTGGGCTACGACGATAGCCTCGATGTGTTTGGTGTCCACGGCGTGGGCGGTATGCTTGGTACGCTTCTTTTGGGACTTTTTGCCAAACCGGGCGTAGCCGATGCCAAGGGACTCTTCTACGGCGGCGGTTTTACGCAGCTATCGCATCAGATTTTGGGTGTCGTGGCAGTGGGCATCTACACCATAGTCCTCACACTCATCATCTTCAAAGTGGTCGACATCCTCACGGGACTTCGCGTGAGCAAAGATGAAGAGACCGAAGGTCTCGATGAATCCATCCACGGCGAAAAAGCCTACATAAAAGAGTACTGATTCTTCCCAAGCCCCTTTTGCTATAATTTTGGCAAAAAAGGGGCTTGGATGCACTCCATCTTTCGCGAATACGACATCCGTGGAATCTTTGAAGAAGAGCTTACTGAATCCATCGTCAAAAAAATCGGCTACCACTTTGCCAAGCGTGTAGAGGGTGAATACATCGCCGTGGGATATGACGCGAGGCTCTCCTCTCCCACGCTCTTTAGCTGGCTCGTAAGCGGTATCAATGCAGCCGGCAAAAGGGTGCTCGGTATGGGAATGGTGCCTACCGGTGTGAACTACTTTACAAATTTCGTCTCTTTCGAGATAGACGGCAAAGAGGTGATGCCCAGCGCTTCCATCCAAATAACCGGCTCGCACAATCCCCCTGAATACAACGGCTTTAAGATTACGCTCGATAAAAAGCCCTTCTTTGGCAAAGATATCGAAGCTTTGGGGCGTGAAGTGCTTGCAAGCGATGTGGAGATAGAAGATAACGAAGAGTACATCGCTATCCCAGCCAAAGAGCGCTACATCAAGTATATGAGTGAAAATTTCGCACATTTGCGAGGCTTTGCGAAGCGTATCGTGGCCGATTGTGGCAACGGCGTGGCGGGTGTAGTGCTCGAGCCCATTTTTCAAAAGTTGGGCCTACGCTATGAGGGTCTCTACTGCGATCCTGACGGCAACTTTCCCAATCACCATCCCGACCCCAGCGAAGAGGAGAACCTGCGCGACCTCAAAGCTAAACTTACTGAAGATGACATCGGTTTCGCTTATGACGGGGATGCGGATAGGATTGCGGTGCTCACTAAAAACCACAACTTCAAAGGCGATGAGCTCGCTATCATCTTCGCGCGCCATATGCAAAACCCCACGGTGATAGGGGAGGTGAAGTGCTCGCAGGTGATGTACGATGAGATAGACAAAATCGGCCGTGCCATAATGTACAAAACGGGTCATAGCAACCTCAAAGTCAAAATCGCCGAAACGGGTGCCGATTTCGCCGCCGAAGTGAGCGGACACCTCTTTTTTAACGATCGCTACTTCGGCTTCGACGACGCCATCTATGCGACGCTGCGCGTTTTGGAGCTTCTCAAAGAGGGTGTGGATCTAGATAGGGAGCTTGCGCGATTGCCGAAGGTCTATAATACGTCCGAAATCAAGGTGCAAACCACGGAAGATAGAAAATTTGCCATCATCGAGGAGCTCAAGAATCGCCTCTCTCATCCTCCTACAGATTTCCCGGCGATTCGCGATATCATTGACGTAGACGGCGTGCGTATCGTCTTCGATGAAGGGTGGGCTTTGGTGCGCGCATCCAACACCACGCCTGTTTTGGTGACGCGCTTCGAGGCCAAAAGCCCAGAGCTTGCCAAGCTCTACCAAGAAAAAGTGATGGCGATTGTGGAGTTGCTTTTGTGATTTAACAGTTGTTTAACAGAGTTTTTGTATATTTTGTATATTGTAGTATTAAGATGCAAAGAAAATAACAGATCGAACGAAAACTTTGCAATTGCAATGTGCAAGTTGGATGGTAGCCGGAGGCTAAAAAAGTGCGCTCAACCCGAAGGGCGCTTGTCGTTCGCACTTTTTAATACAACTTGCACAGAGGCCCTTTAGCGAGCGATTGCAACTCGTTTGAGTGAGATCTGTTATTTTCCTTTAATGAGTTAGAGAAGGAACTGCAATGGAGCTCACACTCACAAGCCCCCTCGATATGCACCTGCACTTGCGTGACGGAGAAATGCTGCGCACGGTAGCGCCTCTAAGCGCTCGCGATTTCGCAGGAGCTTTGGTGATGCCAAACCTGGTGCCGCCCCTCACCACGCCAGAAGATGTGCGCGCCTATAAAGAGCGCATCCTGGATGCCATCGGCGAAGAGGCGTTTACGCCCTATATGACGCTCTTTTTCTTACCCGAGTACGATTACGACTTTTTACAGGAAGTCAAGGACGATATCCTCGCCATCAAGCTCTATCCGGCCGGTATCACCACCAATAGCGAAGGGGGTGTGGAAAATTTTAGTCTCGACGCCCTCGCGCCGACACTGGAAGCTATGAGCGAGCTGGGGATTCCTCTATGTGTGCACGGTGAGACCAATGGCTTCGTGATGGATAGAGAGGCGGAGTTCATCCCCATTTACGAGCGCATCGCCAAACGCTTTCCCAATCTTACAATCATCATGGAGCATATCACCACTAAAGAGGCGGTGGATGCCCTGATGCGCTTTGAGAATCTCTACGCCACCATCACACTGCACCATCTCTACATCACCCTCGACGACGTGGCGGGAGGGTTGCTGCGGCCGCATCTGTTTTGCAAGCCCATCGCCAAACGCCCGGAAGACAGGATGGCACTGCGAAAAGTGGCCTTTATGGCGCATGAAAAGGTGATGTTTGGTAGCGACTCCGCGCCGCACCCAAGAAGCAAAAAGGAGGCTCCCGGATGCGCTGCAGGAGTATTTAGCGCGCCCATCGCGCTGCCGGCTCTGGCGCAGCTTTTTGAAGAGGCGGGGGTATTGGAAAACTTGCAAAAGTTCGTCAGCGACAACGCCCAAAAAATCTACGGCATCACACCGCCGGCCAAAGAGGTGAAGCTTATCAAAGAGCCTATGGCCGTACCTGAGCGCTACGGTGACGTGGTGCCGATGTTTGCAGGCCAGACGCTAGCCTGGAGCGTGGATGGGGTATAAAATCTTGGTAGTCGAAGATGACGCGCTCTTTGCGCAGACACTCCAAGATCTTTTAGAAGAGGAGGGCTATGAGGTGGTCCTCGCTCGCAGCGCCGAAGAGGCTTTGGCGCAAAACTACGACACCTCCTTTCACTGCTACATCCTCGATGTGAAACTCCCAGATACCGACGGTTTTACGCTTTTGCGTGAGCTTCGCAGCAGCGGCGATAGGACGCCAGCGCTCTTTTTGACCAGCAAGGAAACACCCAAAGAGGGCTTTTTGGCCGGAGGGGACGATTATATGACGAAGCCGGCCGATATCGAAGAGCTGCTTTTGCGCTTGCAAGCGCTGCTGCGGCGCAGCTGGGGAGAGTATGAGCGCATAGGCAAGTGGCGTTTCGATGCGGAAGCGAAGATGCTAAGATCTGCAAGCGAGCAGATAACACTCACTCCCAAGGAAGCGAAGCTTTTGGAGCTTCTCTTGGCCCAGAGGGGGCATATCGTGCCAAAGGAGCGCATCTTCGAAGAGCTCTGGGAAGATAGCGCCGAGGCCAGTGATGCGGCGCTGCGCGTCTATATCAACGAGCTCAAAAAATATCTTGGCAAAGAGAGCATCGTCAATATCCGCGGCGTGGGGTACAAGCTTGAAGCGTAGCGATCTAGTGGCCTTTGTGGTGCTTTTCGTTTTGGCCCAAGCACTCGTGGCGGCGGTGGCGGCCATGATGTATTGGCAGCTGCATATCCACTCGGTAGCGGCGATCATCCTTGTGTGCCTCCTCATCGCTGTGCTGCTTGGCTACTTTTTCGCCCGCTACGCCTATGCGCCGCTGCTGGAGCGCAACAGGGAGCTTGCGCATTTTATCCAAGAGACCCTGCACGAGCTCAACATTCCCCTCGCCACTATTCGCGCAAACAGTGCGATGCTAGCACGCAATGCCGACGAAAAAGCCAAAAAGCGTATTGGCCGCATCGAGGCGGCCGCGACACAGCTGCACAGGCTCTACGAATCCTTGGCGCTCTTTATCAAAGGGCAAGTGCAGCAAGATAGGGCGCGATTCGATGCAGCCAAGGTGCTTGAAGAGCGCATCGCAGCCTTTAGGGAGCTTTTCGGTGCCAAAAAATGGGATGTTTCGCTTGCGCCCTGCACCATCGAAGTGAGCCAGTCAGGATTCGTGCGCACCATCGACAATCTCCTGGCAAACGCATGCAAGTACTCTCCCCCAAACGGGCGTATTCGTGTGCGGCTCGAAGATGGTATACTTTGCATAGCAAACGAAGGCGAAGCGATCGATGAGAGTACGCTTCTAAAAATTTTCGATCGCTACTACCAGCAAGACCCCTCGCAGCCGGGATTTGGGCTGGGACTGGCGATTGTCAAGCGCTTTTGCGACGAAGAGGGGATCGCTATCGCGATTACATCCAATGAAGATGTGCAAGTACGACTGGATCTTAGCAAGGTGAAGAAATGAACTATCTCAAAGAGATTATCGATTACGGTGTTATCGGGCTTTTGGTTTTTATGAGTTTTCTGAGTGTCTGGTTTTTTATCGAGAGGCTGCTCTTTTTTTGGAAGCTGGATGTGAAGAAGTTCGCCACCAAAGAGGAGTTGGAACTCAAAGCCACCTCCTTTTTGTCCCTCATCGCCACTATCGCAGCTTCCGCACCCTATGTGGGACTTTTGGGAACGGTGCTCGGCATTATCCTGACTTTCTATACCATGGGGCAGCATGGTATCGTCAATACAAAAGAGATCATGATAGGCCTCGCCCTCGCGCTCAAGGCTACGGCTATGGGCCTCGTGGTGGCGATCCCGGCAACCTGGATGTACAACTACCTGGTGCGCAAAGTGGAGGTAGCCCTGGCCAAATGGGATATCGAGCATGCAGCGTAAGAAGTTCGATCAGATAAACGTCATTCCCTTCATCGACATTATGCTGGTGCTCTTGGTGATCGTGCTCACCACCGCCACCTTCATCGCCAAGGGCGTCATCCCACTCGATCTGCCGAGTGCCAAGAGTGCGAAAGAGCTGCCGCTCAAGAAAGTCTCCATCTCCATAACGAAAGATGGCAAGATTTTTGTCGATAAAGAGCCCGTGACACTATCGGCTCTGACAAAAAGGCTGCAGGGGCTTTCTAAAAAAAGCGAAATCATCATCCGCAGCGACAAAAACAGTAAATTCGAGACCTTCATAGCCGTCCTCGATACCCTCAAAAGTCAAGGATTTGCGAATATCGCAGTCGAAACGGTCAAATGAAACGCTCTTTTTTTATCGCTCTTGGGCTTTATGTGCTGCTTTTTGCGGCATTGATGCGTCTACAGCTGCCGCGAGTCGCTTCTCCTAAAAGCATCGATGTAAGTTCGCTTCGCATCATCAAAAAGGAGTGCACCTGCAAGGTGTGCAAGTGCAAAAACTGCGTAGCGCATACCACAAAACCCAAAAGCGCTCCGCCAAAAAACACGCAGCATACGCAAACTATCGCCAAAGCGAAGCTGCCAAAAACAGCAAGAGCGCAGCATCGAAGCAAGCCAAAAAGAGTGCATAGGCCTAAAAAAAAGAGACACAAAAAACACAAAAAGGTGGTCTCTTCCAAACCAAAAGTCACGCATACAAAAACGACAGCTGCAGCATCGACTCCGAAGAAAGAAGTCCATCCAGCAGCTGCTGCGCCCTCTGTGCCCTCGACCCCTTCGACGCAACACGTCGCAGCTACGCAGCAAAAGAGCGCTCCAGCTTCGGTAAACCCACAGCAGCTGAGAAACTATCTCTCTACCATTCGCACCATCGTGATGCGCCATCGCCGCTATCCGCGCATCGCGCGCCGGCTCCGCTATGAAGGCGTGGTGAAACTGCGCTTTATAATTACCAAGGATGGAACACTACATGGCTTGAAAATTCTCACTTCTAGTAATCACGCTATTCTTGACAATGCAGCCCTTGCTACACTCAAAGAGGCGGCTAAAGAGTTTCCACCACCGCCAAAAAAGATAGAAGTTGTGCTACCATTGGAGTATAGACTGCGCTGAGGAGTTCCTATGAAGTTCATCCCTTTTTTGCTTATTTCCTTTTGTGCATTTGCGCTCAATCTCCACGAGCCGCTACCGTACGTCTCTCTTAAGGGCAAGGCAGGTGGCTGCATCGACGGCAAACCCTTCGACTCTCAAAAACTTCGCGGCAAGGTGCGCCTCATCATCTACTCCGATCCCGACAAGCGCGATCTCAACGAAGCCTTTTTTGCGCGCGTCAAGACTTTGCATCTGGATCGATCCCGCTACGGCTCCGTGGCCATCATCAATATGGCCGCCACCTGGCTGCCCAACTTCGTGCTCGAAGCGATTTTGAAAAAGAAGCAAAAAGAGTATCCCGACACGCTCTATGTCAAGGATATGCACAGAGCCATCGTCAAAGCCTGGGGCATAGCAGACGAGAATCAAGACATCATCATCACCGATAAAGAGGGTAGAGTGCTTTTCTATAAAGCAGGCAAACTCTCGCCTAGCGAGCAAGAGAGAGCCATCGCCATTTTGCAGGAGCAGCTGCGATGATGCGCGAGATTTTGGAGCGTAAGCCCTTCGTGGCGGTAGCTCATAGAGGCGGAGGCGTGGAGGTGGCCGAAAATACCATCGCAGGAATTAGCCACGGGCTGGAAGCGGGAGTGGATATTATCGAGGTGGATGTGCGCAGCAGCGCCGACGGCGAGCTGGTGCTTTCTCACGATGAGGATTTGCTGCGCCTATGTGGTGTGGCCGAGCGGGTGGATGCGCTCAGTATGAAAGAGCTGCGCAGCCTCAAAGTCTTTGGCCTCGAGCCCATCGCCACACTCACCGAAGCCCTCGAGACTGTGCAGGGGCGAGCGGGGATGTTCATCGAGATCAAAGAGCCCGCAACGACCCCAAAAATCGTGAAGATGGTGCAAGAAGCGAAGATGGAAAACGATGTCTGTTTTATCAGCTTTTATGAAGAGGCTTTGCAGGAGGTCAAAGGCATCGATGCTACGCTTCTTACGGGACTCGTCTACTCCAAGCCGCCGGGAAAAATCAAAGAAGCCAAAGATATTCGCGCCGATTTGGTGCTGCCCTACTATCGCATCGCTACCAAAAAGGCCAACGATTTTGCGCATTTATTGCATCTGGGAGTAGGTGTGTGGAGTGTCAATAGGGCTGAAGAGATTGAGAAGGTGTTGGAAAATGGCGTAGATATAGTCGCTTCAGACTATATCACGATGTTAGTGAGTATAAAGCGGATGCGAGCGGGGGATTAGAATCCCATTCCGCCCATTCCGCCCATATCGGGAGCTGCAGGTGCTGCAGGTTTTTCCTCTTTGATTTCGCTTACTGTCGCTTCAGTCGTGAGCAGCAAGCTCGCCACAGATACTGCGTTTTGGAGTGCTACACGCTCGACTTTTGCAGGGTCTACGATACCTGCTTCGAACATATCTACATATTCGCCGGTTGCTGCGTTGAATCCGATGTTTTCGTTTTCAGCGTTTTCTACGTTGTTAGCTACCACGCCAGGATCGAATCCAGCGTTTTCGGCGATCTGTTTGAGCGGTGCTTTGATAGCGCGAAGAATGATATCCGCACCGATTTTTTCATCGCCTTCGAGTTCGAGGTTCACTTTGCTAGCAGCACGGATGAGCGCAGTACCACCACCGATGACGATACCTTCTTCCACAGCCGCTTTTGTAGCGCTGAGAGCATCGTCCACGCGGTCTTTTTTCTCTTTCATTTCAGTTTCGGTAGCAGCACCTACTTTGATCACCGCTACACCGCCTGCGAGTTTCGCCAGACGTTCTTGGAGTTTCTCTTTGTCATATTCGCTCGTAGTTTGCTCGATTTGCGCTTTGATCTCTTTGATGCGCGCTTCTACGGCAGCTTTGTCGCCTTTGCCGCCTACGATTGTGGTGTTTTCTTTATCGACGACGATGCGATCTGCTTGTCCGAGGTCTTCGAGTGTCGCGCTCTCAAGTGTGCGACCTACCTCTTCGCTGATCACTTGACCGCCTGTGAGGATCGCGATATCTTGGAGCATCGCTTTACGTCTGTCGCCAAATCCGGGCGCTTTGACCGCACAGACGTTGAGTGTGCCTCTAAGTTTGTTCACTACAAGTGTCGCGAGCGCTTCACCCTCTACATCTTCAGCCACGATGAGGAGTGGTTTGTTGCCTGTTTGTACGATTTTTTCAAGAATAGGAAGCAGGTCTTTCATATTGCTGATTTTTTTGTCATAGAGCAAGATATAGGCATTTTCAAGTACCGCTTCCATCTTGTCCGTGTCGGTGACGAAGTATGGGCTCAGATACCCTCTATCAAACTGCATACCTTCGACAACTTCCAGCTCATCTGTGAGAGATTTACCCTCTTCGACGGTGATGACGCCGTCTTTACCCACTTTATCCATCGCTTCGGCGATGAGTTCACCGATTTTTGGATCGTTATTGGCTGAAATAGTCGCTACTTGTGCGATCTCTTTTTTATCTTTTACCTCTTTAGCGATGTTTTTAAGTTCTGCCACGATCGCTTCAGCGGCTTTGTCCATACCGCGTTTCACTTCGATAGGATTTGCACCTGCTGTGATGTTGCGAAGACCCTCTTTGAAGATGTTGTATGCCAAAACAGTCGCAGTCGTTGTACCGTCACCCGCTTCGTCGGCAGTTTTGCTCGCTACCTCTTTAACGAGTTGCGCTCCCATGTTTTCTACAGTGTTAGGAAGCTCGATCTCTTTTGCCACGCTCACACCGTCTTTTGTGATTGTGGGGCTACCGAAAGATTTTTGGATGAGGACGTTGCGGCCTCTTGGACCCATCGTCACTTTCACTGCATCTGCGAGTTTGCGCACACCTTCGAAAAGTTCGCCGCGTGCAATATCGCTAAAATGAATCTCTTTTGCTGCCATCTATCACCTCCTTCTTATTCCAAAATTCCGAGAATATCGTCTGTTTGCAAGATGAGATACTCTTTGCCGTCCAGTGTGATATCCGTTCCGCTATATTTTGCAAAAACAACTCTATCACCCACTTTGATGTGGCCTTCCTCTTCTACTTCCGGTCCGATAGCAAGGACGTTTCCTTCGAGAGGCTTTTCTTTCGCGTTATCGGGAATAATGATACCTGACGGTGTTTTTTCAGGCTCTTCGACTCTCTCTACCAGTACTCTGTTGCCAAGTGGTTTGAACTTCATCGCACCCTCCTTTTGTATTTATCACTCATACTTTTTTAGTGCCAAAATTGTATAGCATAAAAGCTTAAATAAAGCTTAATTTATGCCGAATAAATTAGTAAATCTTAGTCTTATTGACTAAAGAATGTTCAAATTGATTTAAAATATTTATAAATTTATTTATGTATAATAATTAGCGGTGAGGAGTATCACTATAAAAGGATAGAGAGTATGAAAAAATTTCTGGTCGTGATTTTATTGGTGATAGCCGCGATTTTTGGCGGAATCTTTTGGCTAGTTTTTACTGCCGGCGGTAACGCTACGATAAAAAACTATCTCGAAACCAAACTCAATGCAGAGCTTCCTGTCCCTGTACGAATTACGCAATTTCGCATATCTCCGATGCAAATCAAAGTTTTACTGGGCAAAGATTCACTCATAGACGTGCATGGGGATTTTGATGTGTGGAAGCAGGCGATGGATCTACAATATAATATAGATATCAAAGACCTTGCCTCTTTGAAACCTCTGACCAAACAAGATCTGCGCGGTCCTCTCGCAACGCATGGAACCATCAAGGGTAATAAGGAAAAATTCCTCATCGACGGAGTAACGGATCTAGCGGCATCCAAGAGCGATTATCACGTGGTGCTCGAAGACTTTTCGCCAAAAAGCGTCGTCGCAAACATTGCCGGAGCGAAGCTGGCAAAACTGCTCTATATGGTCAAACAGCCGCATCTCGCAGACGGAGATATCTACGCCAAGGTGCGTCTTACGGACATCGAGCATCCGACAGGTACCATCGATGCGGTGGTCAAAAACGGCCGTACCGATGCGAAAACATTATATAAGCTCTATCAGATACCAAAAGGCAACATCACTTTTACCCTCACGGCCCAAAGCAAACTCCACAATGCCGATACGCTTAGCAACGTGCATCTCGTCTCCAACGTTGCCGAAGCGAAGGTGCAAAATGCCAAGTTCAACACCGAAACGGGGGCGATAGATGTGCAGTACAATATAAAGATAGCGGATCTGGCGAAACTCAAGTTTCTTACCAAGCAGCAGTTCAACGGCCACGTAGCAACGCAAGGGCGAGCAAAAGGTGATCTAAAACTACTCCATATCGACGGCACCAGCGATCTGGCTGGATCGAAAACGACCTATCACGTCACGCTCAAAGAGTTCTCTCCTCGGAGCATCCAAGCCACTGTCGCTGCCGCGAAGCTCGGCACGCTGCTCTATATGCTCAATCAGCCCCACTACGCCGGCGGCATCATCGATGCGAACGTGAAACTTACAAACCTTACGCCTTTGAGCGGTCAAGTAGTGGCGAAAGTGCGCGACGGCCGCACCGATGCGAAGGTGCTAAAAAAACAATTCGATCTCGATGGTGCCCACATCACTTTTACGCTGGATGATACTACCTCCATCACAAAAGGTGTGGCTATCAGTGACATTGTGCTGCTCTCTAGCGTGGCCAATCTCCATAGCAAAGGGGCCCGCTTCGATATCAACAAGGCAGTGCTCGATGCGAAGTATCGCCTCGATATTCCTGACCTTGGCAAACTCTATTTTGCTACCAAGCAAAAGATGCGCGGCAAACTTACCGTCACGGGCGAAGCGAAGATGGACAAAGGGTTGACTTTTACGGCGCACAGCGATACGTTGGGCGGCCGAGTCGATGCGAAACTGGTCAATGACAGCTTCAGTGCCGATGCAAAAGGTATCGAAGTGGTACAGTTGACCGATATGCTCTATCAGCCAAGGGTGTTCGATTCGAAGATGGATGCGAAGCTGCGCTACAACATCGCTACGAAAAAAGGGACGCTCGATGCCAAAGCTATGAACGGTAGGATTTTGCCTAACCAGATGACATTTTTACTCTCTCAAATGGCGAAATTCGATATTACACGAGAGATCTACAAACTTACCACAATTCATAGTAGAATAAACGACAAAAAAATTCTCTCCGATCTTGATATGGAGAGTAGATTGACGCATATTAGTTCGAAAAATGCATTGATCGATTTAGCGCGAGAATATATCGATGCGAAGTTGCGTATCGATATAAAGAAGCGTCCGCTCTATGTGAAGCTAAAGGGCAATCTCAAATCGCCCAAAGTGAGCCTGGATGCGAAGGGGTTGCTCAAGCAAAAAGTAAAAGAGAAGCTTCAAAAGCAGTTGGATAAAAAGCTCAAAGATAAGGTACCAAATCAAGTGAAAGGGTTACTCAATCTCTTTTAGCCATGGAAAAAAAGGTATTGATAGTCGAAGATGAGAGCCTCGTAGCTCTCGAGATACAAAATGCACTCAAAAAGTACGATATCCAAAGCTGTTTTATAGCCGATAGCGTCGAAGAGGCTATGGAGCTGCTAGAGAAGTGTACGCCCGATCTCGTGCTGCTTGATATCTATTTAAGAGGCGAACTGACGGGCATAGAAGGGTGCAAACATATCAAAAAGAGAAAGATACCCGTCATATTTTTGACGGCATATAGCGATGATGACACGCTCCAAAAAGCGCTGGAGTGCGAGCCTGACGCATATTTAGTCAAACCCTTTCGCCGTGCCGAGCTCTATGCAGCCATAGAGACGGTACTAAAAAAACAGGGACAAAACAGACTCGTCAAAATCTGCAACGACATCTTTTATGACAAACGCCGCTGTGTAATTATTCGAGGAGATGAAGAGATTCCGCTGACCAAAAAAGAGATGCTCCTTTTAGAGTTGTTATTGCAAAACCGCGGTAAAATGGTGCATTTCGACACCATTGAATATGAAATCTGGCCTGAAACCCCCATCACCGAGTCTACTAGAAGAAGCCTCATTCACCGTCTGAGACAAAAAAGCTCGAAAGATTGTATCCGCACCCTTTCAGGGATAGGAGTAATCTTAGAATAAAAATACAACTTATTACAACATAAATGCAACTCTTTATTGCTATTATTTCATTGCTTCGTTGCTATTTTCGGGGAAGGGGAAGATTCCATAAAACGTATCAAATATTTTGTTCCCTCAGAGGGGAGCAACCGAATCTTCCCCTTTAACTGCCTTTCTACAAGCGTTTGAATCAAAATCGTACCGAGACTCCTTTTTGCCTCTTCGTTCATTCCTTTCCCGTCATCTTCGTAGATGAGGATATATTCGCCCGCTTCTTTGCGCATATGGATATGAATGGTTCCCCCATTTTCATCAAAGGCGTGTTTGAGAGAGTTTGTGATGAGCTCGTTTACGATAAGACCGCAATATATGGCCTTGTCCATAGGGAGCTGGACGTCACTTTCTATATCAAAACGTATATCCTTGCCGTCTCCTAAAGATCGTAAAATCTCTCGAGCGAGCATCGTAAAGTAGTTTTTTGTATCGATGCGCGCCAGCGAGTCTGTTTTATAGAGCATTTCATGCACACCGCTGAGCGCTCTGATGCGGTTTTCCGATTCGCCGAGAATTTTGGCGAGCTTTTCGTCTCCAATGGTGTCCGCTTGGAGTCTTAGAAGTGAGATAATGATTTGGAGATTGTTCTTAACACGGTGATGCACCTCTTTTAAAAGCAGCTCTTTTTCTTCGAGGGTGGCGCGTAGTTTGGCGGTCTTTTTTTCTGCAAACGCTTCAAGCTGCACGTTTTCTAGCTGCTTTTGCTGTAAAAGCTGTTTGATAGCCTCTTCCCGCTCTTGTTTATAGGCATTGATACGAGCCGATAGTGCCATCGAAAAGAGGATAGCTTCCGTAAACACTGCAATTTTGCCAAGATACGGCATAGAGTCGAGCCAATCGAGAAAACCTGCTTGATGGAGGGTAAGGAGCAGAGCATAGATAAATAGGAAAATCCAGCCGTAAAGATAGTAGTGTGCCTGTTTGACGCCGTGGCGCATCGTGTAGTACCCTATCACCAATACGATAAAAAAGAGGAATATATATAAAAGACGTTGTACCACGGTGGGAATAATGCCGGCTATAGTAAATACGAACAAAATGGCCAAAAAGATAGCCAGCCCTTGCAGAAACATATAAATTTTTGGAAAGCGTTTTTTTATCTCTAAAAAACTGACGGTAAAACCTACAATGGCTTCTGCAACGATGAGCAGCAAAAAATAGATGACATTTTTGTCAAGATAGAAGCCTTTGATGAAAAGTGAAAAAAAACCGTCTTCAAACAGCTCAAGGATAAAGAAACTCCCTACCATAATGACATAGTAGACGTAGCTACTATCTTTCGTTAAGACGAACAGATAGGCATTATAAATGATAAGAGCGAGGATTGCTCCAAAAAAGAGGATATTGAAAATTTTCGCATTTTCGTTTTTATAAAAATACTCCTTGACATTTAAAAGATTGAGCTTTGCTATAAGTCCCACATTTTTATCCTGGGCTTTTATGTAAATAGTGCGCTTTTCATGAGGAGCGAGTTTGACGAAGTAAGGGTGCGTGATATATTTAGAGGGGAATTTTTTGAGCCTGTAGCCGCTTGCTACAGTTTTGTTGCCGTCGTAAAACCAGAGATACTCTTGAATAGGATAGTCATATTCGAGCACTTTAGTTATTGTGGTATTGGATTCGTTTTTAAGGGGGACTTTGAGCCAAAGCGTGCTTTTATATTTATATCCGAAGAGAATTTTCTTTTTATGCGACTTTTCAAAAAGTCTCGGATGCCTATGCATAAAAGAGAGGGTCAATGTGCTAGTCGTATCGAGATAGTAATAGATTTGAGGGGTAATATTGCCTTGGGTGTCGTCGGTAACTTTTATGTAATCAATGGCGTGAGCATAGAGTGCAAAGATGATGAACCATAGTATTCTCATGCGCTTCTCCGGCTACAAGTGTAGCAAAAGTTTGCTAAAGGTTCCTTATTGACAATGAAGCGCGATTGGAGTATAATTTCATCCGTTCATGGCTGGGTAGCTCAGCTGGTGAGAGCGCTGGTCTCATAAGCCGGAGGTCGACGGTTCGAGTCCGTCCCCAGCTACCATTTACTCTATTCTGCTTCCTTCGATTGTAACTCCAGATGCATCTTCATGCACGTCGAAACTATACCCTCGAAACAAAAAGTGGCTTGCACCGCGTACTTGGAGTTTTTGCAAGTCGATTCCATCGCGAATGGTGCTTATGTTGTCGGCATCCATATTGGGGTCAGTGAGTGCCATGATGCTAGCTGTGGCGGAGCGCAGCGTCACATTATCGTCTTTAGAGTTGCTGTGGAAATGAAGAGTTTGTACCGATTTTTCATCGGTGGTGACGGTTACTTCCGCACTCTTGTCCATGGTGCGTGCTTTGGCTACCATGGGTGAAGTACCTTCTTGGACTCTGCTTACCATGAAAGAGTTTGTATCGTTGATACGCTTTTGGGCGATATCGAGTTTGGTCATGTATTCGTAGGCTTTTGCGCTTGCACCCGTGATTTGTTGTGCAAAGAGTGAGACCCCTATAAAGGAGGCGAGAAGAAGATGTTTGGAAAGTTGCATAGAAAAACCTTAAAGAAATTTAGCCAAAGGCCAGTCAAAGTGTAGCGAATTTTTGGCAACCTTCCAAACAGTGCGATTAGAAACTCTCTAACTTGCCGCCTTTTTTGGCAAAGAGCAGCAGTTTTGCGATCTCCACTGCGCGGTCTGCGGAGCGCTCGATCTTGCGGCAGGTGGAGAGGACATTGAGGTAGTCGACGATCTTTTCGCTATCTTTGCACAAGTTTGCCAGAAGCTCTTTTTCAAAGAGTTTGAAAATATCGTCGGTTTTGCTCTCTTCGACGAGGGTCTTGCGGTAGAGCTCTTCCGCATCTTCTATGCTTTTGGCCTCAAGCATCGCAAAGGCGCTCTCCATGGCTTCGATAGCCGCTTCGTGAAGTTGGATGATGTATTGATCAAGCTGGCTAAACTCAATTTCGTTTTTGATATGGCGAGCGATGTTGCGCGCATAGGTTTTGGCGTAGTCGCCGATGCGAACGATTTCGTTGGTGAGTTTGATGTAGGCGATGAGTTCTCGCAGCTCGCCGGCTTCCGGGCCAAAGAGAGCGATGGTCTTGACGATTTCGTTGTCGATATCGCGCGCTTCGGTATCGAGACTTTTGATGAGCTCCCGCACCGCTGCGAACTTTTCCAAATCTTTGGACTTAAATGAATCGAGTGCGATTTTATGGGCGTTGATTACTTTTTTCGCGGCATCCTCTACCATAGTGTTGATAGTTTCTATTTTGGCCTGGTAGTTGCGAAGCATCTGCGATCCTTAATTTTTATGTATTGCGAGGGATTATATTCGATTTTGATTACAAAACGGTTACACCCTTGTAATTAAATTGTAACCAATCTATTTTACTATTTCAGTGCATAACGAAAAAAGGAGCGACAATGCTAAAAAGACTCACATTCCTGGGTGTATCGGCTGCACTGGCTGCAAATACGCTCATGGCTGATAGAATCAGCGGCGCAGGCGCTACATTCCCGGCCCCCGTCTACTACGACTGGGCCTATGCATACCACAAAGCCACCGGCAATGAGATCAACTACCAATCTATTGGAAGCGGCGGCGGTATCAAGCAAGTGAGCATGCGCATCGTCGATTTCGGTGCCAGCGACAAACCTCTCAAACCTAAAAAGCTCGATAGAAAACGCCTCTACCAGTTCCCTGCCGTAATCGGTAGCATCGTCGTGGTCTACAACCTCCCCGGCATCAAAGATATGCAGCTCAAGCTCGAAAACAAAGATGTAGCGGACATTTATCTCGGAAAAATCAAATATTGGGATGACAAAGCTATCGCCGAAGACAACCCCGGCCTCAAACTCCCCCACAAAAAGATTGTTGTGGTGCACAGAAGCGACGGGAGCGGCACCACTTTTAACTTCTCTTACTATTTGGCACATGTAAATGACGACTGGGCGAACAACGTCGGCATCGGCAAAGCACTTGATTGGCCCGTGGGTATCGGCGGAAAAGGCAACGAAGGAGTCGCTAACCTTATCAAGCAAACGCCGTATAGCATCGGCTACGTGGAGTATGCATACAAACTCAAAAACAACTTCAAAGCCGCTACGTTGCAGACCAAAAGCGGCAAATGGGTCACTCCCACTCTGGAAAATTTCAAGGCCGCTGCCAAATATGCCGCATGGGGGCCTAAAAACCACTTCTATCAAGTGTTGGCTTTGCAACCGGGTGACAACAGTTATCCGCTCGTAGCTGGGACTTTTATCTTGCTGCCTCGTGAAAAAACACAAAGAGACAAAAAAGTGACGGCATTTTTTGACTGGGCCTTCAAAAACGGCGACGCTGCTGCCAAGAAGCTTGGTTATATTCCGCTTCCTGCAAGCACAAAAGAGAAAATTCTCCAATATTGGAAAATGCACGGCATCGCTCCAACTAAATAGTAAGGACTTGAAATCTTTCAAAAAATAACAAATAAAAAGGAA
>WGBB01000165.1 GCA_015494505.1 Nitratiruptor sp.
GCTTGCTTGAGCAAAAGCAGCATCGGCTCTTTGGAAGGGGGATTGGCATTGGGCGGGAAGTAGCCGAATATCTCATCCATATAAAGCAGCGCGCGCAGTGCCGCCGTGCCGCTTTGGCGGCGCATCCACGAAATGAGGCGGTTAAGCAGGAGAGTTACGAAAAACATTCGCTCGTTGTCGCTTAAGTGCGCGATGTACATGATGGAGATTTTCGGTTTGCCGCTTTCTGTATAGAGGAGTTTTCCTACATCGAGAGGTTCGCCTTGGAGCCAGTTGGAAAAGGAGGGGTTGGAGATTATGTTGTTGATTTTGAGTGCCAGCTGCATGCGCTCCTGTTTGGGATAAAAGCCTTCCAGCGGAAGGACGCCTATCTTTTTAAAAGGTGGGGCGATGATGGCGGCGATGAGATTTTCGAGACTGAGGTTTTCACCCTTTTTCCAATAAAAATCGAGAATGTTGGATATGAGGATGGCTTCGTTGCTACCCGTTTTTTGTGCAATACCCAAAAGTGCTAAAAGACTGTTTGTAGTGGATGAGAGCAAATAGGTATAGCTATCGCTATCCTCGCGCACTTCACGAGATGGCGCATCAAACGATGCAAGGATAGAGATAGGTATACCGGCGCTACTGCCCGGTGTGTAGATAAGAAATTCGGCACTCTCTTTGAGTCTTTTAATACGCTCTTTGGTTTGGTAGAAGCTCTCGATGCCTTCTTGCCACGTCTTGGCGATCTTGGCGGCATATTCTTTTACGCTGAGCCCTTTTTTGGATGCTTCGAGAGGGTCTACCCAGGGAGCAAACTCTTCGGGAGAGAGATTTTCAAAAGCGAGCAAGAGATTGCCCATGTCACCTTTTGGGTCGATGACGAGGGCGGGAATTTTATCGATTGCCGCCTCTTCGAGCAGCCCGATTCCCAGCCCCGTCTTGCCGCTACCGGTCATACCGATGATAGCGGCATGGGTGGTCAGATGCTTGTTTTTAAGAAGCTCCAAAAGACCGGTCTCTTCTCCATTGGTATCTACCTGTTTACCGAGATAGAAAAGACCGAGTTTTTCGTAGATTTGGTTCATAGCGGTTGGGTTATATAGTGGGGTTATTTTTTGAATCTATCTTCTTTTTTGAATTTTTTTACCAAAAGGTAGTAAAAAATCGCGCGGTATTTATTGCGGTTGGATGCTCCCATCTTTTCGCACACCTCTTTGAGAGCTGCATCGAGCTTGTCGTCGCTAGCATCGATCATCAGTTTTTTGATGAGGAAGTTTTTCTTCACTCTTTCGAGCTCGCCGCTATCGGAGCAAGAGACCGTTTCCGCATCTTTTTTGTAGATGGAGGGTCCGAGACTTTTGGTGATGGCGACGAGGAGCTCTTCATCGAATTTGGGTTCGATATCTTTGAGCTTCTCTTTATACAGAGCGATCTTCTCTTGCAGTTTGTTCATGGTAGACTCCTTGTAATTGACCAAGATCAATAAATTATACTTGTAGAAATCTGATTAATTCCTTAAATTATGATAAAATTTCAGAATGTATAGAAGAGACCTGATTATATGTGATAGATGCCAAAGCATCAATAAAAGACTTCCCCTCGCAGCCAAAGAGGAGGCACGCTGTGCAGAGTGCGGGGCGATGCTCTATAGTAGCGACGTGGGCTTGGAGTATAAGATTCTCTCTTGGAGCTTGACCGCCCTTGTGCTCTTCGTGCTGGCGAACATCTATCCCGTCATCTCCATCGATATTGCCGGAATGAGCGGTAGTCTCACCATCCTTGAGGCTATTAGCAGGCTTTATGACGAGGGGTTTTTGTTTGTCTCCTTTTTTGCGCTTTTGGTATTGGTGGTGTTTCCCTTTTTATTGATGAGTTTCCTTTTTGCTTTCTCGCTCTTTGCAGTAGCCGGTATCGAAAAGGAGGCGGCAAAGACGCTGCTCTTGGGCGTTTCGGTCATTCGACGTTGGAGCATGCTCGATATCTTTTTCATCTCCGTCCTTGTAGCCATGATAAAAATATATGAATATGCACGTATCGAATTTGGTGTCGCATTTTGGGCATTGGCCTCTTTTATCGTGCTAGAGATTTTGCTCGTGCGTATGGTGCCAGTGGGGCAGCTATGGGATGTATGGGAGAGGCGCTACCATGCTGCTTAAGTGTCCCTACTGCGAAGCTACTAACGAAAACAGCACTCGCTGCGGACGGTGCGGTCTCTACATAGGGCTTGAGCGTACCGCTTCATTGCATAAAAGCCTAGCCTATCTCATAGCAGCTATCATTTTTTACATCCCGGCCAATATCTATCCGGTGCTTCAGACAAGCAAATTCGCCGCCACGCACGGCAGCACGATTTTTGAAGGTGTGGTGCAGATGTGGCAAAGTGGCGACTATCCCGTAGCTATCATCATTTTTACGGCATCCATCTTTATCCCCTTGGCCAAGTTTGGAGTGCTTTTATATCTCAATTACACGCTCGCTCGCTGTGCGCCCAAGAATGTTCGTAGGCGCATTTTCCTCTACCATCTCATCGAATTGACCGGGCCCTGGTCGCTTATCGACGTCTTTGTGGTGTTGATACTCGTGGCTTTGATACATTTTCAAAATATAGCTATAATCCCCGGTATCGGGGTGAGCTCTTTTGCGCTGATGGTGGTACTCACAATCCTGAGCGCAAATGCCATAGACCCAAGAATTTTAGGAGAGCAGTGTGAGAAACGATGATGTCGTCGAAGTAAAAATCAAAAAACGTGAAGTCCATTTTATAGTCTGGCTCGTTCCTCTGGTAGCTCTCATTATCGGGGGCTGGATGGTCTATAAATACTACTCTAAGCTGGGCCCTTTAGTGCAAATAACTTTCAAAAACAGCGGGGGACTCGAACCCAAGCAGTCCATCGTCAAGTTTCGTGATGTCAAAGTTGGGACGGTGGAGCGCATAGAGATTTTGCGCAAAGCAGAAGGTGTGAGTGTCTATGTACGCATGGACAAGGATGTGGAACCTTTTTTAAATGAACATGCACGCTTTTGGATAGTCAAGCCAGAAATCGGTCTGGGCAAAGTGCGAGGACTCGATGCTTTGATGAGCGGAGCCTACATACAGATGGATAGCAAACTAGGAGGCGAGAGCAAGTATCGATTTAAAGGTTTGGAAGAGCCGCCTCTTGAGATTGGCGATGAAGCGGGAAGGACATTTGTTTTGCAAGCTCCCACCTCCTATGCACTCAGTGCCGGCTTGCCTGTTTTTTACAAGGATATCCAAGTAGGCACCATCAAAAAAATAGACCTTGGCAAAAAGGGCAGCAAAGTCTTGCTCTACATATTTATTAAAAAGCCCTATGATGCGTATATCAATCGCTCTACCCGTTTTTGGAACCTCAAGGCGGTAGATGTGGGGATAGAGGATGGGCGTTTGCAAGTACGTGGCGGTTCACTGGCGCAGCTCCTTCTTGGCGGCATCGCTTTTGCGACGCTGCGCCAAAATGAGGCCAATGTCACGCTTGCCGATCGCTTCTATCTCTATCCCTCTTTTGAAGATGCGATGCAAAAGCGCCTAGGCAAGGAACCGCCGAAATTTGAACGCTTCGTTATGGAGTTTCATGATTTGGAGGGGAGTCTGCGAGTGGGCGATAGCGTGCGTTACCGCGGCTACAAGGTAGGAGAAGTAACGGCGATAGAGGCGAATGTGAGTGCGAATGAACGCACTGTCCCCGCGCGTGTCACTGCACGCATAGATATCAATGCCTTCGCATCTACGCAAGATGGATTGCAAACATTGCGCTCGTTGGCAAGAAGCGGGCTAGCGGCTCGTATCGAGAGTGCCAATATGCTCACAAACTCCAAATATATCGCTCTTGATTTTGGAGCCAAAGGGTATGAAATGCATAAGACCCCCTATGGCTATAGGCTCGCGACGCTACATTCTAAAGGCGAAGCGATGATGGAGCATATCAAAAAGATACTGCAAAAACTAGAAAATCTGCCTTTAGAAAAAGCGCTCAATTCCTTTTCCGCTGCGCTTGATAGTTCGCGTAAGCCTTTGGTGCAGCTACTGCGTGAGTTACGTACCACTTCAAAGAGTCTACGCCAGCTCCTGGAGCAAAATGCGACCAAAACGATGCCCGCACAGCTCGATAAGACCCTGCTCAAACTCCAAGAGACGATGGAGAGTTTCAAAAAGGCTGCCGATACATATGGTGATAAGTCGCTTTTTAGCGAACAGCTCAAAGCGACACTCAAAGATATCGACCAGGCATCTAAGGCTTTGAACAAGGTGCTTATCAAAATCTATAAAAAACCCAATACCATCATATTTGGAGATTAGATGCGCTGGATTTTACTAGTTTGGGTGCTGTTGCTTAGTGGCTGTGCGACCAAAACCTACTATCTGCCCTCTACCCCGACACCGAAAATCCATCATAAAATCACCTGCTCCGTAGGAGTGAGCGACGTGCAGCTGCCCGAATATGTTTTGGTGGGGAAACTACTGTTTAAAGAGGGAAACCGTGTGGGCTATGTGGAGGATTTCGCTTTTGGGGAGGATATCGAACGTTTCTTTACCAAGGCCACCATCGATTATCTGCGCCAAGCGTTGCAAGACCCCGAGGTGATGCGCTATCCTTGGGAGGTGGAGCGAAGGCCAAAGTTGGTGGTGCGTATCGTAGTGGAGGAGTTTTATCTCGATCGAAAAGAAGATACATTACTGCTGCGTGGACATCTGCAGATAGATGAAAAGTCCATACCGTTTGCGGTTCACCAAAGCGTGGAAGGCTCTATCACACAAGCGATCGATCGCCTTATTGCGAAATATTTGCAAAAAGTGGCTACAGCGGTAGGTAAATCTTGTCGATGAGCTCTTGGTATTCGCTGCGAGCGTCACTATCGATAGTGATGCCTCCGCCGCTTTTATAGACCAGTCCTTCAGGTGTTTTTTCGATATAGCGTATCATTACGGCGCTATCGAGATTAACGCCGTCGAAGTAGCCAAAGACCCCTGTGTAGAATCCTCGCTCGTACCCTTCGGCCTTTTCGATGATACGGCAGGTGGAGCTTTTAGGAGCGCCTGTGATGGAGCCGGCCGGCAAGAGTGCGTCGAAAATCTTCCCAAGATGCTCGCGCCAGTCGCTAGGGAGTGTGCCGGTGATTTCGCTCGATACTTGCAAAAGCTCCTTGTTGCCGGCACGGATTTTGTCCACGTAGCGAAAGCGCTGTACGCGCACGCCCGTGGCCACCATAGCCAGGTCGTTTCGTAAAAGGTCCACCACCATCACATGCTCGGCCATCTCTTTGGTATCGGCGAGGATGCGCTTTTTGGCATCGGGAAGCGTGGCGTCGATGGTGCCTTTCATAGGATAGGTGGCGATGGTCTCGCCTTCGATGCGCACGAAGCGCTCGGGCGAAAAGCAGATAAAGCGTCCTTGGAAATAGAGTTTGAATTTGGCCTGCACCGCAAAAAAGATATCTTCGAGGCTGTGGGTGGTGCGAATGGGAGTGGGGAAGGTGAGATTGAGAAGATAGGTATTGCCGGCGCGTATTTCTTGCTGGACATAGTCGAAAGCTTTTTTGTAGCGCTCAAAGGAGATAGGCTCTTTGTGCAAAATTTTGGGGTAGATTTTGGCGGGGAGATTGTAGCTGCGAAAGCCTGGGACTTTGAAATGGATGTCATGAATCTTATCGATAGGTTCAGCAAAAATATGGCGTTTTTGATAATCTATGACGAATAAAAAGGGGATACGCCGCGCGGCATAGTAGGAGAGTCTATCCATTGATGAGCGTCTCGAGCACAGCCATGCGTACCGCCACGCCGTTGCGCACCTGTTCGAGCACTTTGCAGCGAGGGTCAGCTAATACTTCGTCGCTGATATCGATGTTGCGATGCACGGGGCCGGGGTGCAAGATGATGAGGTCTCGATCGCCGATGAGCTCGCGCGTGATGCAAAAGTCGTTGCCGTAATCGCGCAAACTCGCATAAATCGGATATTTGTGGCGCTCGGTCTGGGTGCGCAGGCTCATAATCACGTCTACTTCGTCGATAACGTCGCGGATATTATGCGTCATAGGTAGATCGATACTTGGCAAAAACTGAGGAGGCGCTACCAATATCACCTCCATGCCAAAACGCCTCAAAAGCTCTATGTTTGAATTTGCTACGCGCGAATTTTTGATATCGCCTACGATCGCGATCTTTTTGCCTTCCACATCGCCTAGATGGCGTCGTATCGTAAAAAGATCGAGGAGTGCCTGGGTGGGATGCGCATGGGCACCGTCGCCGCCGTTGATGAGAGAGCAGTTGACATGGCGAGCGAGGATATTGGGCACGCCGGCACTTTTGTGGCGTACCACGATGGCGTGCGGACCCATGGCATCGAGATTGGCCGCGGTGTCGAAGAGCGTTTCGCCCTTTTTGGTAGAGCTCTTTGCCACATCGAGGCTCACTACCTCCGCTCCCAGCCGCTTGGCGGCCACTTCGAAGCTACTGCGCGTGCGCGTGGAGTTTTCAAAAAAGATGGTGATAATGAGTTTATCGGCGAGTGTTTTTGGGGACTCGCTCAAAAATATTTCTGCACGCCTATAAAGAGCGATTATCTCTTCTTTGCTAAAATCTTGTGTGGTGATGAGATGTTTTGCCATTTCACAATTGCCTCACATTCGTTTGTTATATTATACAAAAATAAAGGAGGGGAAAATGAAAAAGATAGCTTTTGCATCGATGATGTTAGCTGCTTCTGTTTGGGCGCAAAGTATGACCTTTACCAAATACGTACCTGTCTATAAAAGCGTTGAAGTCCAGCGAGAAGTGGTGCGTGAAATGCCCTATAAAGAGTGCTGGAGAGAAGAGGTACCGGAAAACTCCACCGTTGACGATGGCACGGTGGGTGCGGTCATCGGAGGGGCAGCTGGAGGTATCATCGGGCATCAAATCGGCGGTGGAAGCGGAAAGACTGCTGCTACCATCGGGGGAGCGGTGATAGGCACACTTATCGGCAAAAACCTGGCCGAGCGCCACGCAAGACCCGGCTATCGCATCGTCAAGCGCTGCCGCACCAAGTATAAAGAGGAGCGCGATTTCGTGACTGAATATAAAAACTACGCACGCGTCATGGGACGCACCATCGTGAAATATTCCGATAGACCCCTACGCAAAATCCCCGTGACGGTAACGATCGAATACTGAGGCGAGGTCAAGAGGCACCTCGCCGAAGTAGTCGCGATAAAAGGGATAGGTGACTTCGAAAAAAGAGTCCCTATCCTTGTAGAGATTGACATACCACAGATGTGGGATATCTCGTACCTCGAGGGCTTGGAGACTCAGAAGCGTTTGGTTGATGCACCCCAGTTCGCTGGGCGTTACCAGCAGCGCGGGAGCGTTGAGATCTTTGATGAGATCGATCATGAAATAGTCGCGCTCTATCGGCACCATCAGCCCTCCCGCCCCTTCGATAAAAAGGATGTCGCACATACTCTCTAGTTCATCTGCACGCTTTTGCAAAATTTCTCTCTCGATACATTCACTTCTTTTCGCTACGTAGGGCGCTGCAGGGAGAGCAAACTGATAGGGCACCACAAAGTCGAGGGGGATGTCTTTTAAGTTTGGATTCAGCTCTTGACAAAGTGTATGAAGTTTGCTACCATCTTCAGGACTGCTGGCTACCCCCGTCTCTATCGGTTTGAAGTATCCGGGTCTCAAACCAATGCTGTGTGCAATCTCTGCCAAGCGTGCGCTGACGAACGTCTTGCCGATGCCAGTACTAGTGGCAGTGAGAAAGAGGCGCATCGCATTCCTTTTGGGTTTTAAAAAAATTATACTAAAATAAGAACAGATAGGGAAAAAAGGGGAATAGTGGCGACGAAAGTAGAAACCAAAGAGACGACCGAGCTCAAAGAGCCGAAAAAATATAAAGTCTTTTTGCTTAACGACGACTACACTACCATGGATTTCGTGGTGGATGTGCTCTGTGAAGTATTTCACAAAACGTATGAAGAAGCGGTGAATATCATGCTTACCATCCACAAACAAGGCAAAGGTCTATGCGGCGTCTATACCTACGAGATAGCCGA
>WGBB01000166.1 GCA_015494505.1 Nitratiruptor sp.
ATCGACAGCGCCGAAGAAGCCTACAAACGCATTCTCCACGGCGCCTCGCTGCTGCAGCTCTTTACGCCTTTTATCTACCATGGTCCCGCTCTCGTGCGCGATATCAACGAAGGACTTGTGAAACGCCTACGCAGTGACGGCTACACCAACATCTCTCAAGCCGTAGGAGCTGCACTATGATGCGCTATCTCTTTGTACTATTTTTTACCATTGGAGGTTTGATGGCAAACGCACTACCCAAACACTACGAAAAGACGCTCGACAACGGCCTCAAAATCGTCGTCATTCCTACCCACAACGAAAGCGGCGTGATATCCACAGATATTTTCTATCGCGTAGGAAGCCGCAACGAAGTGATGGGCAAAAGCGGCATCGCCCATATGCTCGAGCACCTCAATTTCAAATCCACCAAACATCTCAAAGCGGGAGAGTTTGACAAAATCGTCAAGAGTTTCGGCGGTGTGGACAACGCCTCGACGGGATTCGACTACACCCACTACTTCATCAAGAGCTCATCCAAAAATCTCGACAAATCCCTCTGGCTCTTCGCCGAGCTTATGGAAAATCTCAAGCTCGATGACAAAGAGTTTCAAACCGAGCGCGAAGTGGTGGCCGAAGAGCGCCGCTGGCGCACCGACAACAACCCCACGGGCTACCTCTACTTCAGGCTCTTTAACAACGCCTATCTCTACCACCCCTACCACTGGACGCCGATAGGATTCATGCAAGATATCTTGCATTGGACGATAGAGGATATTCGCACATTCCATAAAACCTACTACCAGCCCAAAAACGCCATCCTCGTGGTAGCCGGCGATATCGAACCCCAAAAGGTTTTTGAACTAGCCAAAAAGCATTTTGGCCATATCAAAAACTGCTGCGACATCCCCAAAGTCCATCAAACGGAACCTCCCCAAGACGGCCCCAAACGTGTGGTGATAGAGCGCGATACGGAAGTGGAGATGATAGCCATCGCCTTCCACATCCCCAACTTCAAAGACCCGGACCAAGTGAAGCTCAGCGCCATTTCGGAGCTACTAAGCAGCGGCAAATCGAGCTGGCTCTATAAAGAATTGGTAGATAACAAGAAGATGGTCAACCAGGTTTGGGCCTACAATATGGAAAATATCGATCCTGGCCTCTTCATCTTCATGGCCGTAGCCAACCCAGGCGTCAAAGCAGAAGCGATAGAAAAAGAGATATGGAGCGAAATCGACAAACTCAAAGCCGGCAAAATCGACAAAGAGGAGCTCGATAAAATCAAGATCAACACCAAAGCCGATTTCATCTTCTCTATGGAAAACTGTAGCAACCTTGCAGGAATTTTTGGCGATTACTACGCCAAAGGGGACATCGAGCCTCTCTTGCATTATGAGGAAAATATCGATAAACTCACAGTACAAGATTTGCAAAAAGTAGCAAAGAAATATTTCGTACCTAAAAACGCTACCACCGTGATTTTGAGAAAGGGAGAGTGATGACGAAACTCAAAGGAGCCATGACCGCCCTCATTACGCCGTTTAAAAACGGCAATATCGACGAAGAGGCCTACGCCAGACTGATACAACGCCAAATCGACAACGCCATCGACGTGGTGGTCCCCGTAGGCACCACGGGCGAGAGCGCCACACTGACACACGACGAGCACAAACGGTGCATCGAAATCGCTGTGGAGGTGTGCAAAGGCACCTCTACCAAAGTGATGGCAGGAGCAGGCAGCAACTCCACCCACGAAGCGATAGACTTAGCCAAGTTCGCCCAAAAAGCAGGAGCAGACGCGATTCTAAGCGTCTCGCCCTACTACAACAAACCTACCCAAGAGGGACTCTACCGGCACTATAAAGCTATCGCCGAAGCTGTCGATATCCCCGTACTGCTCTACAACGTCCCCGGTCGCACGGGCGTCGATATCAAGCCAGAAACCATCTTTCGCCTCTTTGACGAAGTGCCCAATATCTACGGCGTCAAGGAAGCAACAGGCTCGATAGAGCGCTGTGTGGAGCTTTTGGCCAAGCGGCCAGAGCTTTTCGTCATCAGCGGCGATGATGCCATCAACTACCCCATCATCGCAAACGGCGGCATGGGCGTAATTTCCGTCACAGCCAATCTGCTGCCCGATAAGATGGCGATGTTAGTGCACGCGGGTCTGGCAGGTCAGTTCGATACTGCCAAAATGGTCAACGACGAGCTTTTCGATATCAACAAAGTTCTCTTCATCGAATCCAACCCTATCCCAATCAAAGCCGCTATGTACATAGCAGGACTCATCGATACCCTCGAGTATCGTCTGCCGTTGGTGCCGCCAAGCGCGGAGAATATGAAAAAAATCGAAGAGACACTCAAAAAGTATGAGGTGGTAGCATGAGCAAGACTCTCGTTATTAGCGGCGGCACCAGAGGTATAGGACGTGCGATAGTGGAGCGCTTTGCCAAAGAGGGTGTGGATGTGGCATTTACCTACAACTCCAACGAAGAGCTGGCCAACCGGCTCGCCCAAGAGCTTACGCAAAAATACGGCATCAAAGCCAAAGCCTACCAGCTCAACGTCCTCGAACCGGAACAGTACAAAGAGATTTTCAAACTTATCGACGAAGATTTCGAGCGTGTCGATTATTTCATCTCCAACGCCATCATCTCCGGTCGCGCCGTAGTCGGCGGCTTCGGACCCTTTATGCGCTTGCGCCCAAGAGGACTTGACAATATATACACAGCAACAGTGCTCGCTTTCGTGGTAGGCGCACAAGAAGCGGCCAAACGTATGGAGAAAGTGGGCGGCGGCAGCATCATTACGCTTAGCTCCACAGGCAACCTCGTCTATACCCCCAACTACGCAGGCCATGGCAGCTCCAAAGCAGCAGTGGAGACGATGGTCAAATACGCTGCACACGAGTTGGGACCCAAAAACATCCGTGTCAACGCCGTCAGCGGCGGTCCTATCGACACAGACGCCCTGCGCGCCTTTCCCAACTACGAAGAGGTGAAGGCCGAGACCATCGCACGCAGTCCCCTAGGGCGCATGGGACAGCCAGAAGACTTAGCAGGTGCCTGCTGGTTTCTGTGCAGCGACGAAGCCGGCTGGATAACAGGCCAGACACTTGTGGTGGATGGAGGCACGAGCTTTAGCTGATGAAGGGCAATATTAACATCCCCAACATCCTCGCCTTCGTGCGGCTTGCTATCGCGCCTTTGATGTTTCTGTTTTTGGTGGATCGCGATCTTTTTCAC
>WGBB01000167.1 GCA_015494505.1 Nitratiruptor sp.
AAAAGCTTCGAAGTGGCTAGCTTCGCTGCAGGCTCTACGAAACCGATTATCGATGCCTTTGTGCGAGGAGAAATTCAAAGAGCTTTTTTGAATATCAGGCCTCCCGGTCACCACGCCGAGCGGCGCTCTGGTCAAGGCTTTTGCATCTTTAATAACGTCGCCTTTATGGCGCGCTATGCCCAAAGCCGAGGCTTTGCGAAAGTGTTGATTATCGATTTTGACGTACATCACGGTAACGGAACGCAAGATATCTTCTATCGCGACGACACCGTCTGCTATTTTAGCACCCATGAGCGCAACAACTACCCCTACTTTACAGGCAGCGAAGAGGAGATTGGCGAGGGCAGAGGCGAAGGCTACAATATTAACCGCCCCTACGGTGACTACTGCAATGACGCTGAACTTCTAGCACTCTATGATGATCTGCCGGATTGGTTTGATTTTGATATCGTGCTCGTGAGTGCCGGGTACGATCTGATGCGAGACGAGGCTATCTCTACGGCACAGATAACTTTTGATGGACTGCGTGCACTGGTGCGAAGAATCTTGGCATTTGCCGGCTCCAAACCAGTTGCCTTTTTGCTTGAAGGTGGGTACAACCTAGATAGCCTCGCAAAAAGTGTAGAGATCACTCTCCAAGAGTTGTGCGATGTATGATTGGAAAAAGATTTACGCATTAGTACTTGCGCACAAAAAGGAGTTTTTTCTCGTGCAACTTCTGGCACTCTTCGCCGTAGCCGTGAGTGTACCTACGCCGCTTTTGATGCCGCTGCTTGTGGATGAGGTGCTCTTACACAAACCGGGAAAACTCCTGGCCATCATCGATAACACTATTGGAGGCGGTTCGGCTTTTTACTACACGGTCGTGGTGCTTGTAGTGACGCTGCTTCTTCGCGCGCTCTTCGTCCTTTTCAATGTAATGCAGAGCAAAATATTCCACACCATCGCCAAAAACATCACATACCGCATACGCAAGGATGTGATGGAGCATCTGCAACGTGTCTCCATGAGCGAGTATGAGCTTTTAGGCGGCACGGCGGTAGCCAGCAGACTGGTAACGGACATCAATACCATCGATGCGTTTTTGAGCTCTACTATCAGTAGGTTTCTCGTCTCCGTGCTCACCCTCGTAGGAGTGAGTATAGTGCTTTTGGCGATTCATTGGCAACTAGGGCTCTTTATATTGCTGCTCAATCCTTTGGTGGTGGTCTTTTCGGCCAAGGTGGCGCGAAAAGTGGCACGCTACAAAAAAGAGGAGAATAGGGCGATAGAGGTATTTCAAAATGCTCTTGCCGAGACCCTCGATCTTTTCGAGCAGATTCGTGTCACCAATAAAGAGCGCCTCTTTTTTGCTAAACTCGAAAACCTTGCACGCAGCCTCAAGGAGCGTTCTATCGCCTTTAGTTACAAAAGCGAGGCGGGCACACGCGTAAGCTTCTTGCTCTTTGTGGGAGGGTTCGAGCTCTTTAGGGCCGCCGGTATCGTTACCGTGGCGTACAGTGATCTCAGCATCGGGCTTATGCTGGCGATTTTCGGGTATCTGTGGTTCATGATGACACCCATTCAAGATCTCATCAATATCCAGTATTCCAAAAGAAACGCAGACGTGGCGCTCGCAAGAATCAACGAACTTTTTAAGCTCGCCCAAGAGCCACATTTTCCACACAAAAAGAATCCCTTTACAAAAGAGGGAGGCATCGCTATCGAGCTCGATCAAGTCTCTTTTGGCTACAAAGAAGATTCTTTGGTGTTGCAAGATATATCGCTGCAGATTCCGGCAGGCAAAATCACGGCACTCGTGGGTGCCAGCGGTAGCGGCAAGACGACGCTGAGTCGCTTGTTGGTAGGGCTCTATACACCCACAAAAGGAAGTATACGCTACGATGGAGTGGATCTTCGCGAGATCGGTCTCGATGTGGTGCGCAAGCACGTGGCGCTCGTGCTGCAAACGCCACTGCTTTTTAACGATACGCTCCTTTTCAATCTCACCCTTGGTCAAGAAATAGCGCAAGAGCGCATCTACGAAGCACTGCGCCTTGTGCAGCTCGAAAAGCTTGTAGCGCAACTTCCCGATGGCTTGCAAACGCAAGTAGGACGTGGCGGAGTACGCCTTAGCGGTGGTGAAAGGCAGCGGGTGGCACTGGCGCGTATGGTTTTACAAGATCCCAAGATAGTGATACTCGATGAGTCCACATCGGCTATCGACATGGAGACCGAAAAGATTATCTTTTGCAATCTCTCCTCATTTTTCAAAGAGCGTACCACCATACTCATCGCACACCGTCCCAGCACTATCGAAGAGGCAGATACCCTCGTCTTTTTGAAAAACGGCAGGATCGAAAAGGTGCTGGAGTTTGAGGAATACAAGAGAAATTTTTGTATACTATGAAAAAAGAAGGAGGAAGGCATGGAACTTCCAAAAAATCTCGAAGAGCTTAAATCGTATGTGGCGGAAAATTTTGCCAAACTCACAGCCGAAGCGCAGCTAGAAGTGCTTAAAACTCTTCACAAGTTCATAAAAAACGAAGAGATCGTCAAAAAAGAGCTGGAGCTCGAGCAGCAGCTACTCGATGAAGAGACCGCTACCAAAATTTGTGCCATCGATGATGAAGAAGCGGCTATCCAAGAGGAGATTCTCGAAGAGATACGTAGACACAACCATGTAGATGTGCATCAGTTCAAAAATGCTAGCGATGACCCACGCGACGAAGATGCGAAATATGTGGACAAAACCCTCGATAAACCTATCAAAGACCCCAATGACCCTCTTGCTGATTATATCGATGAATTGGAAGACCAAGAAAATAGCGGAAGTTAGTGGCGACCCCAGGGGGACTCGAACCCCCGTCACCGCCGTGAAAGGGCGGTGTCCTAACCGCTAGACGATGGGGCCGTGAAGCAGCTAAATGTGAGTAGAATTATAATCACAAAAAACTTAAAAAATATTGAAGGAGTGGGATGAAAAGATTGGTTTTTTGGATGTGCGGTGCGGCTTTGACATTGGCCGCTGGAGAGAGTACTACGACTGCAAAGACGATGCTCGAACAGAATATATCCTCACCAAAATTGGAAAATAACGTCTCAACGGACATTAATGCTTCGATTATGCATGAACCTTCCGTACTGGCACCGCAAAAAAGTTATCGATGGTTCGATGGAGATACGATACGAGGTACGCTCGATAGATTGCTACGTAATGTCGAAGAAGATGAGACTCTTTTATGTAAAGAGAAGCTGCCGTATCAACACCTCAAAGAGTTGGTGGAAAACTATAGAGTAACACATGATGCTTCCCTAAAGGAGAGTATCGAATACGAGGCGAATAAGCTTGAAAGCATGTATCAAGATATCAAAAGCAAAGGATGCTACGAGCCTCAGCAGTTTTTGGA
>WGBB01000168.1 GCA_015494505.1 Nitratiruptor sp.
GGCGCGTGTGCGGTGGAAGTGGACGGCAAGGTCTACACACCCCAAGAGATCAGTGCGAAAATCTTGATGAAGCTTAAAGAGGATGCGGAAGCCTTCTTGGGCCAAGAGATCACGGAAGCTGTCATTACCGTGCCTGCATACTTCAACGACGCGCAACGTAAAGCGACGAAAGAGGCAGGTACCATCGCAGGGCTCAATGTCCTTCGTATCATCAACGAGCCAACCTCTGCAGCGCTTGCGTACGGTCTGGATAAAAAGACTGCAGAAAAGATCGTGGTTTACGACCTGGGTGGAGGTACCTTCGACGTGACGATCCTCGAGACCGGGGATAACGTCGTAGAGGTTCTCGCTACCGGCGGTGACGCATTCTTGGGCGGTGACGATTTTGATAACCGCATCATCGACTGGCTGGTGGACGAGTTCAAAAAAGAGACAGGTATCGATCTCAAGCAAGATATTATGGCACTTCAACGCCTCAAAGAGGCAGCGGAAAACGCCAAAAAAGAGCTGAGCTCCGCAATGGAGACAGAGATTAACCTGCCGTTCATCACGGCCGACCAAAGCGGTCCGAAACACTTGGTCAAAAAACTTACACGTGCGAAATTTGAGAGCTTGATCGAAGACCTCGTCGACAAGACTATCACTATCGCCGAAGGCGTGCTCAAAGATTCAGGTCTGAGCAAAGATGAGATCAACGAAGTGGTACTCGTCGGTGGTTCGACTCGTATCCCAATGGTGCAAGAGAAAGTGAAAAACTACTTCGGCAAAGAGCCGAATAAATCCGTCAACCCCGATGAAGTAGTGGCTATCGGTGCCGCGATCCAAGGTGCCGTGCTAAAGGGTGACGTCAAAGACGTGCTCTTGCTCGACGTTACACCGCTGAGCCTCGGTATAGAAACACTGGGCGGCGTGATGACCAAGATCATCGAAAAGGGTACGACGATTCCTGTGAAGAAGACACAGATCTTCAGTACTGCCGAAGATAACCAACCTGCAGTGACGATTCACGTCTTGCAGGGTGAGCGCGAAATGGCCAAAGACAACAAATCACTCGGTCAGTTCACGCTCGAGGGCATTCCACCGGCCCCAAGAGGCGTGCCTCAAATCGAGGTGACATTCGATATCGACGCCAACGGTATCTTGACCGTAAGCGCCAAAGACAAGGCGACAGGCAAAGAGCAGCAAATCAAGATCACCGGCTCAAGCGGTCTGAGCGAAGAAGAGATCCAAAGAATGATCCAAGAAGCAGAAGCGCATAAAGAGGAAGACCGCAAACGCCGTGAACTGATCGAAACACGCAACCAAGCCGACGCTCTGGCATATCAAACAGAAAAGAGCCTCAAAGAGGTAGGCGATGCCATCAGCGCGGATGAACGCGCCAAAATCGAAGCGGCTCTGAACGATCTCAAAGCCGTACTCAAAGATGAAAACGCGACAAAAGAGCAGATCGAAGCCAAAGTCCAAGCGCTGACACAAGTAAGCCACAAACTCGCCGAAGCGATGTATAAAAAAGAGCAAGGTAGCACCGCAGGCGGCGAACAAGCCGGCGGCACACAACAAAAAAGCGGCGGCGACGACGATGTGATCGATGCGGAGGTCGAGTAAGAGCGATGGCTCTTGCTCACCCCTTCGATCCTATCATCGATAACGATTCTCGCATTCTTATCCTCGGAACCTTCCCATCTATCAAATCCTTCGAAAACGCCTTTTACTACGGCCATCCCCAAAATCAATTCTGGAAGCTTTTGGCGGCACTTTTCGATGAAGAGATACCGCAAAGTAATGAAGAAAAAATCGCATTTTTGCGAAAACACCGTGTAGCGCTGTGGGATATGGTGGGTGCTTGCGAGCGCACAAATTCCCTCGATAGCTCGCTAAGAAACATCACACCCAACGATATCGAAGGACTTGTAAAAAAATATCCCAATATCCGAGCAATCTTTTTTACCGGCAAAAAGGCCAAGCAGCTCTATGAAAGATACTTTTCGCATTTGCCGCATCCCACGTACTACCTCCCGTCTCCATCCCCGGCGTACAGAGTAATGAGCTTTGCAGAGAAGTTGGAGCGCTACAAGCTCATCAAAGATTACGTTTGCGAAGAAAAGTAGCCGAGGATAAAGAAGGCGATGATGCTAAGAAGCGGCGCGAAAATGGAGATGATGTTGCGTACGCGCCCAAAGAGGTAGAGATAGAAGTATCCCCAGGCAAAAAGCACTAAGATGAGGTGCGCTACAAAAAGCGGCAGATAGACGCGCGCATATTTGCTAAAGCCCGTGGCAAAGAGCAAAAAGAGCAGCAGCGCCGTATCGAGAGCGAATTTCTTTTTATCTCCCTCGTAATCGCGGTAGATTTTATACATCGCTACGATAAAGAGCAGCGCTAAAAGAATCCCCAGCTTAACCATCTACGTACTCTTTGAAGTTTTGTAAAAATTTGTGCACCTTCGGAGCTATCACCACCTGGCAGTAGCCTTGGTGCGGGTTGCGCGCGAAGTAGTTTTGGTGGTACTCTTCGGCGCGGTAGAACTCTCCCTCCTCGATAGTGGTGACAATGGCGTTATTGAAGTGAGGGCCCAGCTCTTCTATCACTTTTTGGGCGATGCGGCGCTGCTCTTGGTTTTGGGGGAAGATGACGCTGCGATACTGGGTGCCGATGTCTGCGCCCTGGCGGTTGAGCTGAGTAGGGTCGTGGATGGCGAAGAAAATTTTGAGCAGCTCTTCGTAGCTGATGATGTTTGGGTCGAATTCGATGCGTACCACTTCCGCGCACTTGGTAGTCCCGGTGCAGACCTGCTCGTAGGTGGGGTTTTTGCGCCTGCATCCGGCATACCCCGTCTCCACTTTTTTCACACCCTTGACGCGGCGAAAGACCGCATCGAGGCACCAAAAGCATCCCCCACCAAGTATCGCTACCTCACGCATCGATGCGCTCCAATATCTCTTTGCACGCACTACTTTGGGCGAAGCAAGAGCTTGCGTCACAGAGCATAAAGTCCTCGCGCTCTTCGGCTCTTAAGAGCACGAAGGGGTAGCGCACATCGTCGATGGGACAGCCGCTAAGGGCTTCGGCATTGCCTTTTAGGATGCGATCTTTAAAGACGAGGCGCAGGATATCTTGGGCAAATTTAGCGCACCAAGGCAGATACTTGTAGATCTTTTCGCTATAAAACTCTACCGTCTCGCTAGCAAAACGCAGATATCTGGTGTCGACGAGGTTGCCAAGCGTAATCATCGCATCAGTAATCATCGCCGCGCTGCTGGGATAGGAGGTGTCACTGTGTTCGGCTTCGGTCCAGATTTCACCTTTGCTAAAGTACCAGCGTCCTTGGTCGTAGAAGTTGGTGAGCGCGTCGTTGACCAAGAGATTGGCGCGAGCTAAGTACTCTTCGTTGAGGGTGGTTTTGTAACCTTCCAAGAGTGCTACTGCCAAATAGGCATAATCTTCCAAAAAGGCTTCGATTTTGGGCTCTTGGTCGATGAGAGCGGCGTGGTAGAGATGGTCGTTAACGAGCATCTTTTCCAAGAGCTTCTCCATCGACTCTTCGGCATATTCGAAATATTTGTTGTCGATGCGAGCTGCGAGGTAGAGGGTTTTGATCATCATCGCGTTCCAGCTGGTGAGCACCTTTTTGTCGATGAAGGGATAGCAGCGCTCTTTGCGCAGCTCTTTGAGGCTTGTGAGGGCTCGCTTGGAGGTTTCGCAAAGTTCCAGCTCTTCATTGCGGATAATATTTTTGCCCTCGAAGTTGCCGCCTTTTGTGATGCCGAGTTTCTTGATGACCGCTTCGATCTCTTGGTCACTGAAGCCATCTTTTTTGAGTTTGTCGATGATTTCGTCGTAGCTAAAGACAAAGTACTTGCCTTCTTCCCCTTCGCTGTCTGCGTCACTGGCGCTATAAAAAAGTCCGCTTTGGCGCATAAATTCCAGTACGAAATCGGCCGTCTCGAAGGCTACCTCTTTATAGAACGCATTTTTCGTCGTAAGGTAGGCTTTGAGGTAGCTCTCCATCAAGAGTGCGTTGTCGTAGGCCATCTTTTCAAAATGGGGTACCAGCCACTTTTCATCGGTACTGTAGCGGCAAAACCCACCATCTACGAGGTCGCGAAGCCCTCCCTTGGCCATATTTTGCAGGCTCACTTCCGCCATTTTGAGTGCCTCTTTGTCGCCCGTGAGGCGATAGATATCAAGTAGGGTGTTGATGGTGGAGGTGTGGGGGAATTTGGGCTTGGAGCCAAAACCTCCGTGTGCAGGGTCGAAGAACTTCTTGGCGCCCTCGACGAAAAGCTTGGCGATATTGGTATCGAAACGCACCGCTTTTGTGGGATTTTGGGGTGCGAGGTAGCGCTCTATTTCGCTGCCGTGCTCTTCGAGCTCTTTGGGGTTTTTTTGCCAAATTTCCACCATATTTTTGATAAGCTGCAAAAATCCAGGCATATTGTAGCGAGGCTCGAGGGGGATGTAGGTGGCTGCGAAAAAGGGTTTTTTGTTGGGTGTCATGAAGATCGAGAGGGGCCAGCCGCCGGGGCGCTGATTCATCAGCTGATGGACCTCTTGGTAGTACTTGTCCACGTCGGGACGCTCCTCTTTGTCCACTTTGATGGAGACGAAATGTTTGTTGAGAAATTCGGCGGCTTCGGGGTTTTCGAAGACCTCCTTTTCCATTACGTGGCACCAGTGGCAGCTGCTGTAACCTATGGAGAGAAAGATAAGTTTGTTCTCCTCTTTAGCCTTTTTGAAAGCCTCTTCGTCCCAGGGATACCAGTCCACGGGATTGTCTTTGTGCTGCTGCAAGTAGGGTGATTGCTCTTTTGCTAATCTGTTTGCCATAATGAACCTTTTCGTATAAACTCGTTTTGCATATCTTATCAGAAACTATCTATGCTATGTATCGGAGTGCGTAAAGTCAGTTTTCACAAATGATAAACACTTTTTCGTTAAAATAAAGCACATTCGAAAAATTAATATTCAAAGGATACTAATGCGACTTTTTTTGGTGTTGCTTTTCTCACTCAAATTTCTTTTTGCCTTCGGGTTTGTCAACAGCGCCAAGCCTACTATAGTGCCTGTGGAAAAAGCCTATAAAGTGACGGCCAAGCAAGAAGGAGACGAGGCCATCTTGCGATTGCAGATGGCCGATAAGGTCTATGTCTATAAAAAGTATCTCAAACTAAGTCTCAACGGCAAAGAGGTGCAGCTGCCTTTGCCAAAGCCTATGAAAATCCACGGCGAGGAGGTCTATGAGGGGAATCTTACGCTCCGCATCCCTTTGCCAAAGGCTCCCAAAGTAGTGGCCAAACTCTCTTTCCAAGGCTGCAACGAAGCGGGTATTTGCTATCCGCCTCAGACGCGCACCTTTACTTTCCATCCAGCTATAAAAAAAACAGCCACACAGCCAAAAAGCGCTGCGCAGCCTGTTTCAGAATCCCAGTCTATAGCCAATACCCTGCGCCACAAATCTTTGGCGGTGATTTTGGCCACATTTTTCGGTTTTGGCCTGCTTTTAGCCCTCACGCCCTGTATCTTTCCTATGATTCCGATTCTTTCGTCTCTCATTGTGGGCGCGAAAAATATGAATACCAAAAAGGCCTTTTTCTATTCCCTCGTCTATGTTCTCGCGATGAGTGTGACCTACACCATCGCAGGTGTGCTGGCGGGGCTATTTGGCGCCAATTTGCAAGCGGCACTCCAAAACCCCGTGGTCATCACGCTCTTTGCACTCATCTTCGTGGCGCTTGCTTTTAGTATGTTCGGTTTTTACGAAATCGGTCTGCCGGCTTCCTGGCAGACGGCCATCGCCAAACGAAGCGACGCGGCCGGCAGCAAAGGGGGGCTCATCGGTGTGGCGATTATGGGATTTTTGAGCGCGCTCATCGTGGGGCCTTGCGTGGCACCGCCTTTGGCGGGTGCGCTCATCTACATCGGCCAGACGGGTGATGCGCTCATGGGAGGCTTGGCACTTTTTGCGATGAGCCTCGGGATGGGAGCGCCGCTGCTTTTGGTAGGCGTGGGTGCCGGCAAGTTTATGCCAAAACCGGGCGGCTGGATGGAGGCCGTGAGCAAGGTTTTCGGCGTCGTAATGCTGGGATTGGCTATTTGGATGCTTGAGCGCATCCTCCCAAGCGGCGTGACGATGTTTTTGTGGGGAGCGCTCTTTGTGGGGAGCGCCGTGTATCTGCGGGCTCTTGAGCCCATCAGTGAGGGGGCGCACTGGTGGCACTACTTCAAAAAGAGCCTGGGCATCATACTGCTGATCTATGGAGTATTTGTCCTTATCGGGGCATTTAAGGGTGCCAGCACGCCGCTGAAACCATTTGGCTGGCAAGGCGGCGCAAGCCAAAGCGCGCAGCCGAAACGCGCCCTTTTTCAAAAAATCGACTCTCTCAAAGAGCTACAGCAAATCCTGGCCACCCCCGGCAAGCCGGTGCTCGTGGATGTGACGGCCAAGTGGTGCGCCAGCTGCAAGGAGCTCGAAGAGAACACCTTTAGCGACCCAAGAGTCCAAAAGAAGCTCGCTCAGTTTCGTGCGCTGCGCCTGGATATGAGTGACAACAGCGCTTCTGATAAGGAATTTTTACGCCATTTTGGCCTCTATGGCCCTCCGGCGATACTCTTTTTCGATGCAAACGGCAAGGAGATACGAAGCCTTCGCATCATAGGCTACAAAGACCCCAAAAGCTTTTTGCAAATTCTCAACCAAGCATATAGGAGTGCACAGTGAGACTCTTTATCATAGCGGCTATGGTGGTAGCAGTGCTCTTCGGAGCCGATTTTGACTGGGTGACAAACTACAAAGAGGCGCTTACGATCGCAAAAAAAGAGCACAAACCGGTGATGCTGATGATCACCCAGCCCAACTGCAATATGTGCGAATATATGGATGAGGTGGCTTTCGAAAACGAAGAGCTGGTGGATTTCATCGAATACAACTTTATCCCCCTCAAACTCGATCGCACAGTAGCCAATAAGCTTGGCTTCAAAGATTACGGCACACCCACCTTTTACTTTTTGACGCCTTCGGGCAAAACCTTCGTGCCTCCTTTGCAAGGGGCTGCAGCTGCGAAGGTGTTTTTGAAAACAATCAAGGAGATAAAGGCCAAATATGTTGCTCAAGAACGCTAAAATCGTCACGCTTGCAGGCGAGTTCGAAACGGATGTGCGCATCGAAGAGGGCAAGATAGCAGCCATAGGGCGCACGCACGAAGAGGGGATAGATCTGGGTGGGCGCTATCTCTTGCCGGCGCTCATCGATTTGAACGTGCGTCCGATGGATGATAAGGTGAGTGTCTCCTCACTCAAAGAGCTATCCCAAGAGGCGATGCGCGGTGGTGTGGGGACACTGGCGCTGATGCCGGATCTCACTCCCGCTATCTGCGACGAGATAGCTCTGGAATTCGTGCGCTCGCAGCATAGCCCCGCAGATATTTTGCCACTTATTACGGCGCTCAAAGACGAGCAGACGATGAGTGAAATCGCGATACTGCTCAAAAAAGGGGCGCTGAGTATCTACCTCTCTTCCGATACAAATCCCTATCTACTCGCACGCATCTTCGAATATGCCAAGATGCACGGCAAGCCGATCCATATCGAGCCGAAAAACGCGCTCTTTCGCGATGTGGGGGTGATGAACGAGGGAGAGGTCTCCTTTCGTTTGGGACTAGGAGGCATCAGCAAGCTCGAAGAGCACGCCGAAGTGGCAAAAATCATCCAATATAGTGAATACTACAATGTCCCCGTGCTGTTCAAAGCGGTCTCTACGGCCAAGGCTCTTGCGATGATAGCCAAGAGTGCTCTATGCTACGCAGAGGTGAGTATCCACCATCTGCTGCTTAGCGACGAAGCCTGCGAAGGCTACAACACCTACGCCAAGCTCTCGCCGCCGCTGCGCGAAGAGAGGGAGCGCTTAGAGCTCTTCGAAGCTCTCAAAAGAGGGTATGTCGATTGTCTCACGGCACTCCATTCGCCCAAAGCCCACGTAAGCAAAGACGTAAGCTTCGATGAGGCGAGTTTCGGTATCGACGCACTCGGCTCATACTTGCCGCTTGCTTATACCAAACTGGTACGAGAGGGTATCATCGATATGGCAAAGCTTGTAGAGCTTACCAGCACCAACCCTTCCTGTTTTGTGGGCACAAAAATCGGTAAAGTGGAAGAGGGGTTTGCTGCGGACCTTGTGGTTTTCGATCCCGACAAAAGCACGCAGTGTCCATTGCCTTTCTATGAAGAATTAGAGGGGAGCGTGGATGCGCTCATCAAAAAAGGCGAGGTGGTATGGGGCAGTTTGTAAAAAAGGCGTTGGGACTCTTCTTTTTGCTCTTTAGTGCGGGGTTTGCCTGCTGGTATCCGCTGCTTTTTCTCATAAAGGGCTAGGGTGGAAAAGAGGCTCGTTTCCGTGACCAAGACGTTAGGAATTTTGCTCTACCTTTTTATCATTCCACCCTTTATCGCTACGATTTTTAGCCTTATAGCACTCAATATCAAAGCCTTTGTGCTCAATTTCATCGCCTTCTTGCTCTTTTTTGGAGTGCTCTATGTGAGCAAAAAAGGATTTGCAGCCGAATTTGCTTACCATAGGGCCACCTATGCACTCGCTCCCAAAAGGCCCTACAAGCGTATGGCAGCATTTTTACTGGGAGTCGCTACGAGCTATAGCGCATACTTTTTGGCACACAAATCGCCTCTTACTGCGCTTTTTTTGGGCGTCGTGGCCGGGGTGGGGTATATGCTGTGGTATGGAGACGACCCAAGAGAGGATAAACTCCCCAAGCGCAGCGACGTACCCTATCGCGCAGCGCTGCAAACCCTCCAAGAAGCGGATGAGGAGCTATCGCGCATCGAAAAACTCCAAGACAAAATCAAAGATGCGAGGCTCTATCAAGAGGTGGGAGAGGTGGTGCAAAGAGCCCGCCATATACTAGCATATCTCCAAGAGCGCCCTTGGCTTGTGGGAAGGGTGCGAAAACTCCTCGTAGTCTATATAGAAGGCATAGGCGATGTGACCCGCACCTATGTGGGGATTCAAGAGAGCCTCACCGAAGCAAAACGCCAAGAGCTCATAGAGCTTATGGAAAAAGTGCAACGCTCCTTCGACGAAAAGATGGTAGAGTTACAAAAAGGCGGCCAAGAGGCCCTCGATATCAAGATGGAAACCCTCCAGATGCAGTTAGATAAGGATAGATAATGGATGCCCTCCAAAAACAAACACAAGATCAAACAAAAATCACAAAGCTCAAAGAGAGTCTCGATCCTTCCAAGCGCACCTCGGTAATAGAGTTTGGCGCCGAAGCGCAGGCCAAGTTGGACGAAGTGGCCAATGCGATGCTCGAAGGCGTCAAAAACAAGGATATTGAAGAAGCGGGTGAGAGTCTGAGCAAAATGGTGCTGGCTATCAGGGGGTTTGATGTAGAAGCGTTCAAAGAAAAGGAGCTACCCTGGTGGAAAAGGCTTTTGGGCCTAGGCTCGCCCGTGGCCGAAGCTATCCAAAAATATGAGGAGATTCGCGAACAGATAGAGCTCATCGCCAACGACCTGGAGCGCCACAAAGCGAGACTCACCGAAGATGTAGTGGCTCTCGATAAGCTCTATGAGGCCAATCTGGAGTACTTCAAAGAGCTCGAGCTCTATATCAAAGCGGGCGAAGAGCGCCTGGAGGAGCTGCGAAGCCACGAGCTTCCGAGACTCCGCCAAGAAGCCGAAAGCGGCGATATGCTGGCCGTCCAAAAAGCCAGAGAGCTCCAAGAGTACATCGAGGATCTGGAGCGTCGCGTGCACGATCTGAAGCTCTCACGCCAAGTGGCGATGCAAGCGCTGCCAAGCATTCGCCTCGTGCAAGAAAACGACAAAGCCCTTATCAATAAAATCACCTCCACCCTGGTCAATACCATCCCGCTATGGCGCAATCAGCTGGCGCAAGTGATCACCGTGCAGCACAGTCGCGATGCGGCCAAAGCCATCAAGGCTTCGAGCGATCTGACCAACGAGCTTTTGGAAAAGAATGCCGAAGCACTGCGCCAGGCCAATAAAGAGGTGAAAAGAGAGGTGGAGCGCGGCGTCTTCGATATAGAGAGTATCAAAAAGGCCAATCAAACCCTTATAGCCACCCTCAACGAATCTCTCGCGCTCGCCGAAGAGGGAAGGCGCGAGCGCAAAAAGGCGCAAGAGGAGTTGGGAAGGCTCGAAAACGAGCTCAAGCGTGCGCTTCTTGCAATCAAAGCCAAGCGCTCAGCGCAAGGGACGGTGGATGAAAAATATCCCCAAAGCGCTGGAGATGAGAGTAATAAGAAAGAAGAGGAAGCTAAAGGCGACGCCTAAGGCCGGATCGTGGCCTATGAGCCTGAGGCCATAGAGAAAGGTAAACTCCCTCGCACCCACGCCCCCTATGGTAAGGGGCAGTACCGCTACGACGCTGGATATCAAAAAGAGCGCGAGAAAGTCCACCAGCGGCACCTGTGCCGGCAGCGCACGCACGATAAAGTACGCGCTAATTAGCTGCAAAAGCTGCGTCGCAAGGCCCAAAAGCGTGGTCGTCGTGATATAGGTGGTAAATTTCCTAAAGAGTTTTTTGTGTAGCCACAAAAAGATGGGATAGACCAGCACTGCTCCACCGAGGGCAAAGTACAAAAGCGGCGGCCAGAGCCTACTGAAAGTGCTCCAAGCTACAAGAAGCCCAGCCAAAAAGAGCAGTGCCACAAGGCCGCTGAGGCGATCGAGCAGGGTAGCTGCGATGAGGTCTTTGTAACCGGTGTTGTGGCGCTTTTGCAAAAGATAGATCTTGTAGCCGTCTCCTCCGATACCGCCGGGCAGGAAAAGATTGTAAAACATTCCCACATAGTAAAGAATCAGCGCCTTCGTTTCACTCAGCTTGATACCCAAGTCCTTGAAATAGTAGTTGAGGCGCACGCTTGCGACGATCTTGGAGAGATTGAAAAAGATAAATGCCAAGAATAGATCGAAAATATCGCAAGATTTGAGAGTCTGCAGGAGCTGCCGGGTGTCAATTTGAGAGAGCACATAGCCCAAAAGGGCCAAAGAGACAAGGATTTTAAGAGCGGTCTTGAGCTTTTTTTTCAAGCTTTCTTGCCTGTGTAGATCTCTTTGATGATGTAGGGTTTTTTGTTTTGGGCTTCATAGTAGGTGCGCATCATGATCTCGGCCAAAAATCCCGTGGTGATGAGCTGGATACCGCCGAGGGTGAGCATCACGCCAAGAATGAGCAGAGGCCTGCCGCCGATGTCGTTGCCAAAGAGTTTGAGCACGAAAAGATAGAAATCTATCAAAACACCCAAGCCAAACATAATGAAGCCAAGTGTCCCAAAGAGGTGCATCGGCTTGGTGCCGTACTTTTGGAAAAAGAGCATCAGCATGAGATCGCTGATCACTTTGAAGGTACGGCCGATGCCGTACTTGCTCTGGCCGTGGATGCGTGGGTGGTGGCGCACATCCATCTCCGTCATTTTGGCTCCGTAGAGTTTGGCCAGCACAGGGATGAAGCGGTGCAGCTCGCCATAGAGCCCCAGGTTCTTGGCCACGTCGCGCTTAAAGAGCTTGAGGGTACAGCCATAATCACGCAGATAGACCCCTGTGGTTTTGCGGATGATCCAGTTGGCGATCTTGCTGGGGATTTTGCGCAGCACCAGACCGTCTTGGCGATTGGCGCGCACGCCGGCCACCACGTCCCACCCCTCCTTTTGCATCTTTTCTAGCATCACAGGGATATCGTGTGGGTCGTTTTGCAAATCCCCATCTATCGTGGCGATCACATCCCCTGTGGCTGCATCGATGCCGGCGGCCATGGCGAGGCTTTGGCCGAAATTGCGATTAAAGACAATCAATTTGGTGCGCTCATCTGCGTTTTCTTTGATCTTTTCGACGGTTTTGTCCGTAGAGCCGTCATCGACGAAGATAAGCTCGTAGTCTAAGTCTTTAAGAGCGTCGCGCAGCTGCGCAAAGAGTGGAGCGATATTCTCTTCTTCATTCATCACCGGTATGACTACCGAAATTTTCATTCTTATCCTTTAGTAAAAGATTGTA
>WGBB01000169.1 GCA_015494505.1 Nitratiruptor sp.
CCATACCTCTTGGCATCGACTATAAAGGCCTCATCGAGATTCGCGGTGAGGTGGTGATACGAAAAGATGATTTCGAAAAGCTCAATCACGAGCGCGCCATGAAGGGCGAGCCCACTTTTGCAAATCCCAGAAACGCGGCTGCAGGGAGCCTGCGCCAGCTCGATCCCAAAGTTACCGCCCAGCGCAAGCTCTATTTCTACCCCTGGGGCGTGGGATACAATACGCTAGGCTTTACCAAGCTCCATGAGATGATGGATTTTGTCTATGAGCAGGGTTTTATGAAGCCCTTTAAAAGGGCGCTGGCCGAGAGCGAGGAGGAGATAAATAGGCTCTACGAAGAGTTTACCAAAGTGCGTGACGATCTGCCCGTGATGCTCGATGGGATGGTGGTCAAAGTCGATGACATCGCTTTAGAGGAAAAACTTGGCTATACCGTCAAGTATCCGCGCTGGATGGTGGCCTACAAGTTTCCTGCTGTCGAAAAGATGACGCGCATCCGCGATATCGTGCCCCAAGTGGGCCGCACCGGTATCATCACGCCGGTGGCGATCCTCGAGCCCGTGGAGATAGAGGGTGTGATCGTGGAGCGTGCTACGCTACACAACTACGCCGAGATCGAGCGCAAGGACATCCGCATCGGCGATATGGTGATCGTCATTCGCAGCGGCGATGTGATCCCCGAAGTGACTAAGGTGCTCACGCAGTATCGCACCGGCAAAGAGAAAAAAGTGGAACGCCCCACCAAGTGCCCCGTCTGTGGCCAGCCCGTGCTGGATGAAGGGATCCTCATCAAGTGCCAAAACCTCAGCTGTCCCGCGCGCGTGGTCAACTCCATCATCTACTTCGCATCCAAGCAGTGCCTCGATATTCCTGGGCTTGGCGAAGCGACGGTGAAGCTTTTGTATGAAAAGGGACTTGTGAAGGATGTGGTGGATCTGTTTAAGCTCACCAAAGAGGATCTCATGAAGTTGCCGGGCTTTGCCGAAAAAAAGGCCGAAAACCTCATCAAAGCGATCCAGAGCGTCAAGGGCACGGAGTGCTGGCGCTTCGTCAACGCTCTAGGAATCGAGCATATCGGAGAAGTGGCCAGCAAGAAGCTGTGCGAAAAGTTTGGGCTGGAGTGGTACAAAGTGCCCAAAGAGAAGCTCTACGAGATAGAGGGTTTCGGCCCTGAGATGGTGCGCTCCATCGAAGAGTTCGTCCAGGTCAACAGGGAAAAAATCGAAAAACTGATCGAACTCATCCAGCCGCGAGCGCCAGAAAAAGAGGAGGTGGCCGAAAACTCTCCGCTAGCGGGTAAAACGGTGGTCCTGACCGGCGAGATGCGCATGCCGCGCTCTAAAATAAAGGAGCTTTTGGAGCGGGCGGGCGCGCATGTGACCAACAGCGTCTCCCATCATACCGACTATGTCTTTTACGGTGAGCATCCAGGTAGCAAGTACGACAAAGCCCAAAAACTCGGTGTGCCTTTGATGCCGGAAGAGAAAATGTGGGAGCTTTTGAAAGAGGCGGGGATTGAGGCTTGATCGCTATTTGGTACTCAAAGCGCTCGTCCCTAGCCGCTCCAAGGCGATAGAGCGCATCAAAGCGGGTGACGTGCAAGTAGATGGCAAGGTAATAACCAAGCCATCGTTTGAGGTACGAGGCAACGAAACGATAGAGGTGCAAAGCGACCCTTATGTAGGGCGAGCAGCCTGGAAACTCAAGGCTTTCTTAGATGCGCACCCTTTGGAAATATCGGGCAAAGAAGCCCTCGATATCGGAGCATCTACGGGAGGCTTCGTGCAGGTCCTCTTAGACAAAGGAGCCAAGCGCGTAGTGGCACTGGATGTAGGCACGGACCAGCTGCACGAGAGCCTCAAAAAGGATGAGCGCGTGGAGGATGTGAGTCCTTGCGACGTGCGAGATTTTGTAAGCGCGCCTTTTGATATCGTCACCTGCGATGTGAGCTTTATAAGTCTTCGCAAGATTCTTGGCGATATCGATAGATTGGCGAAGGGCGATATCGTGCTGCTTTTTAAGCCGCAGTTTGAGGTGGGACGCGAGGCCAAACGCGACAAGCGCGGTGTAGTCCGCGACGAGGCGGCTATCCGAAAGGCTATGGAGGCTTTCGAAGCCGATGCAAAAGGGCTTGGATGGCGGCTTGTCGCCAAAGAGGAAGCGAAGCTAGCAGGGAAAGAGGGGAATCGTGAGTGGGTCTACTGGTATGCAAAATATTGAATCGATAGCCATCGGCGCTTTTGACGGCATCCACAAAGCGCACCAAGAGCTCATCCGCCGCGCAGATGCCGTGGCGGTGATAGAAAAGGGTGACGCCATCCTCACACCGGGGCGGTATCGCTGTGAGTTTGTAAACAAGCCCTGCTACTTTTTCGAGCTGGAAAAAATCCGCCATATGGATGCCGAGGCTTTTGTGAAGCTTCTTACAAAGAGTTTTCCCAATCTTAAAAAAATCGTGGTGGGATACGATTTTGCTTTCGGTAAGGATAGAAAGTATAGTATAGAAGACTTGCGACGCCATTTTGAGGGCATTGTGGAAGTGGTGCCGGAAGTGAAAATCGAGGGCATTTCGGTCCATTCGCGCACCATCAAAGAGCTTTTACGCCGTGGCGAAATCGCTCTGGCCGACAAGCTTTTGGGACGCTGCTATATGATAGAAGGAAGCGTCATACCGGGACAAGGCATCGGCAAAAAGGAGCTGGTGCCCACTATCAATCTAGCTGTGCAAAGGTTTTTGCTCCCCAAAGAGGGGGTCTATGCCACGCTGACACAGATAGATGAGCGCCTCTATGCGAGTGTCTCTTTCATCGGCCATCGCGTCACAACTGATGGGAGTTTTGCCGTAGAGACCCATATCATAGATACCGAGCCGCCAAAGTCTAAAAAGGTGCGCATCTACTTCATAGAGCGCATTCGCGACAATCGCAAATTCGCTTCACTTCAAGAGCTCAAAGAGGCGATAGCGCAAGATATCCAAAAAGCGAAAGAGATAGATAGAAAATGTTTAGAAAACTCCTGCTGCTTTTCTTAGTGTGGGTGGTGCATATATTGGCCCATACAAACGCACTCATAGACGAAGAGTCCCCCTATTTGCGTCAGCACGCTCACAATCCCGTGGATTGGCTCCCCTGGGGCGAGGAGGCTTTTGCGAAAGCCAAAAGGGAAAACAAGCCTATCTTTCTCTCCATAGGTTATAGCACTTGCCACTGGTGCCACGTGATGGAGCGCGAATCTTTCGAAAACGAGGAGATAGCCAAGCTCATCAACCGCTACTACGTCCCCATCAAAGTGGATAAAGAGGAGCGTCCCGACCTTGATAAATACTATCAGAGCGTCTATGCGGTGATGCATCGTCGCAGCGGCGGCTGGCCCCTGACCATCATTATGACGCCAAATAGGATCCCCTATTTTAGCGCCACCTATATCCCGCCTGAAGATGGCTACGGTGTACAGGGGATGAAGACGATCTTACCCAAATTCGCCAGACTCTACCGCGAGCACCCAGAACTAGTGCGCAAGCGCGGCCAGGCGGTGCTGCGACTGGTGGATCGCTACTTGCACGCGCGCTTCGACCCCGTCAAAATCGATACCACGCTGGCCCAAAAGGCTCTTAAAGAGCTCTGGCAGCGCTTCGATAGACGCTACGGCGGTTTTGGAGAGGGGGTGAAGTTTCCAGAAGCGGCCACTTTGGATCTGGCGATGGATATCTCTCTTATCACCAAAGATCCAAGGGCTATGAAAATAGTGACCAAGACCTTGGATGCTATGGCAAAAGGAGGCATATACGATCAGATCGAGGGGGCCTTTTTTCGCTATAGCACTGCACGCGACTGGTCGATGCCCCATTTCGAAAAAATGCTCTATACCAATGCGGAGCTAGTACGCATCTATACCCGCGCGTATCTTTTAACGAAAAAGCCGCTTTATAAAGAGGTGGTAGCGCAAACTATCCGAGAGATCGATCGACGCTTCGGCTATAAGGGACTCTATAAAAGCGCTAGTGATGCAGATACGGCAGGGGAGGAGGGGCGCTACTTTCTCTTTGTCTACGATGAGGTTCTGGAGTTTCTCCTAAAAAACGGTATCGCGAAAAAAGAGGCCGAGCAAGCGCTACATTCTCTTGGCATCACGCCCGATGGCTCTTTTGATGGAGAGTTTTCGGTACCGGTGCGAAAAGGCAAAGTGGATGAAAAAATTATGAGACTTTTGCGCCGACTGCGCAAAAAGGTGGCATACCCCTTCATCGACTCCAAAATCATCACGGCGTGGAATGCGCTCTATATCGATGCGAAACTTTATGCTTCGCTCATCTATCCCGAGTTTCGCGATGAAGCACTCCGTTCACTAGACAAACTCTTGGCCGGGATGCACAAAGAGGGTAGGCTCTATCATCAAGCGCTAGCCGGCAAAGAGCCCAAAAAAGCAGCATTTTTAGAAGATTACGCCTTTTTGATCCAAGCGCTGCTAAGAGCCTACGAGACTACGTTTGATACGCACTATTTAGCCAAGGCATCAAAGCTTTTAGCGGAGGCGAAGAAGCGTTTTTATAAAGATGGAGTATGGTATTTCGGTCCCGGCGTGCCTGCAGATCTCAGTGATAGCTACTATGCCAGTGCTTTGGCTACGCTCTATCACGATATGCTTACGCTTGCACTCTTGCACGAAGACCTCGCACTTTTTGCATTTGCCAAGAAAAACATCGATGCCAAATCGGCCATCATCGCCGAAAATCCAGCCTCCTATCCCACTGCAACACGTGCGGCGCTGCGCCTGGCTCTCGGCGATGTGGTGCTCAAAGGCAGGGATATCGATAAGTATCGAATCCTCATAGAAG
>WGBB01000170.1 GCA_015494505.1 Nitratiruptor sp.
CGTCATCCTCGTCGATGACGGGGTGGCAACGGGAGCGAGTATGTATCTGGCTGCCAAAGCACTCAAAGCCGAAGGGGCCAAGGAGGTGATCATCGCTGTGCCTGTCGCGCCGCCAGATAGCATCGCACTACTCAAGGAGGCGGCCGACGGCGTGGTAGTGTTAGAAGTCCCCGTCGATTTTATGGCGGTAGGGCAGTTCTACCGCGATTTCCATCAGCTTAGCGACGAGGAGGTCAAGGAGCTTTTGGATTCGGTGTGATGCCGCGCAGCCATAGGCTCAGCAGCCCCAGATATTCATGGATAGCGAAGTAGCTATTGTGGAGATTGTCCATAAAGCGAAAATTTTCCCAAAAGGAGCCCTCTTTCTTGGTTTTGAAGTCGGCTTTAACGGGTATTACATCGAAGCCGAAATGGCGAAAGATGGCGTAGGCTCGTGGCATGTGCGCCGCCGTGGTGACGAGGTAGATGGGCACGTGGCCGAGCAGCTTAGCGGTGAAGGCGCCGTTTTGGACGGTGTTGAGGCTTTTGGACTCTAGTAACACAGGCACATTGAGTCCAAAGCCCTTTTGGATGTATTCTATCTCTTTGGCGGCATAGGGTGCTTCGTAGCCGCTGTAAACGAGAGGCAAATGCTCTTTGTGTGCGATGATAAGGGCTTTGAGGAGGCGCTCGCTGGCCCAAGAGGTCAGAGGCAGATCGCCCCTATCGTACCCGCCTCCTAGCACTACCACATATTTGGGCGCAGAATGCGCAGCGGGGAAGGTGGCATTTTCGAGAGGTTCGATGAGCATATCGGCGCCAAAGCGTGAAGAGAGAAAAAGTAGCAGCATTGCAAAGAATAAAAGCAACCGGCGCAAGCGCAAAAAAGCCGCCGCCAGCATCGGCCACGCAAAAAGCAGCGGAGGCAGAAGGAGAGCTACAAGCTTAGAGAGGATGACCATCAAAGGAGCTCTACTCCCCTCTCATCCTGAACAAGTTCACCTATGACGTAGCCGTCGCTTGCGGCGAGCACTGCGTCCACATCTTGGGGTGCTACCACAAGAATCATTCCCACGCCCATGTTGAAGGTCTTGTACATCTCTTCTTCATCCACGTACTGCGCGATGAAGTCGAATATCGGGAGGGTACGGATTTTTGCTTTTTCGATGCGAGCGCGCAAATTTTCGGGCAGCACGCGCGGCAGATTCTCCACGATGCCGCCGCCCGTGATGTGGGCGAGGGCTTTGATGCGGGGCTTGAGTTTTTTATAGGTTTTGACGTAGATGCGCGTGGGGCGCAGCAAGACGTTTGCCAGGCTCTCTCCTTCGAACTCTTCGTCGAGGCTTTTGCCCAACTTTTCAAAAAAGAGCTTGCGCACGAGGCTGTAGCCGTTGGAGTGGATGCCGGAGGAGGGGAGTGCTACGAGCACGTCGCCGGCCTGAAGAGCAGGGCGGTTTTCGAGCTCCGATCGCTCTGCGATACCTACCGCGAAGCCTGCGAGGTCGAAGTCCCCTTCTTTGTACATCCCTGGCATCTCCGCCGTCTCGCCGCCGATGAGTGCACACTCGGCCTCCTGGCAGCCCTTGGCGATGCCGGCTATCACCTCTTTGGCCTCCTCTACATCCAGCTTGGCCGTAGCGTAATAGTCGAGGAAAAATAACGGTTCGGCGAAGCTGCATATTAGGTCGTTGACGCACATTGCCACGAGATCGATGCCTACGGTGTCGAACTTTTTGGCTTCTATCGCGAGCTTCAGTTTGGTTCCCACGCCATCAGTGGCACCGAAGAGCACCGGTTCGCTATATCCTTTTGGGATAGCGAAGCCCCCGGCGAATCCGCCGATATTGCCGAGCACGTTTTCATTGAAGGTGGCTTTGACGAAAGGCTTGATCTCTTCGACGAGCTTCGCTCCCGCGTCGATATCGACGCCGCTCTCTTTATAGCTGAGGCTCATTCTTCATCCCATTTGCACTTGCCGAAAATCTTGTTGAAAAACCAAAGGCTGGGACAGAAGTTGGTAAATGCGAAAATGAGGAGCATAATAATCACAAATGTCTGTAGTACCACGGCGATTTTGAACATTGTGGCGTTGCCTTGTGCTCCCATCGCAAAAAGATACATAATAAATCCCAACACAATTGCCATCAAAATGCGCTGCGCTTTATCTCCGCACATAGTCGCTCCTTCGTTTTTTATATAAATTATAGCATCTAAGTCTTGAACTTTTTGTGTTTATCAGCCAAATTTGTTAGAATCAGACAAAATTTATCCAAAATGGAGTGCAAATGTGGTTCGAAGAGATACACAACGACTTTTTCAAGCAGGGCGTACGGGTAGAGAAGAAGCTCTTTGAGACCAAGAGCAAGTACCAGCATATCGAAGTCTATGAGAGCAAGGAGTTTGGCCGCATCCTCGTCATCGATGGGCACGGGATGCTGTGCGACAAAGATGAGTTTATCTATCACGAGATGATGGCGCACGTGCCTGCGTGCACCCACAAAGAGCCCAAGCGTGCCCTCGTCATCGGAGGGGGTGACGGCGGCGTGGCCAAGGAGCTGCTGCGCCACGAAGAGATTAGCGTAGATATGGTAGAGATCGACGAAGAGGTGGTCAATGTCAGCAAGGAGTATTTCCCCCAAATCGGTGACTGGGATAACCCACGCCTCAATCTCATGATAGGTGACGGCATCGAGTATGTTAAAAGCGTCGAAGCCGGCACTTACGATCTCGTACTGGTCGATAGCACAGATCCAGAAGGACCTGCCGAGGGGCTTTTCGATCGCAATTTCTACGCCCATGTGTTTAAGATTCTTAAAGATGACGGCATCGTAGTGGCACAAGGCGAGAGCTGGTGGATCGATATGCCGTTGCACAAAGAGATCATGAGCGTCATAGGCGAATTTTTCAAAATCGTGATGCCCTATCGCTTTGAGATGTATATGTATCCAGGCTGCAATTGGAACTTTATTCTCGGCTCCAAGCGCTACCACCCTACGGCCGATATGATCGTGCAGCGTGCCGATCTCATCGATGGTCTTCGCTACTACAACGCCGACATCCACAAAGCGAGCTTCATCTTGCCAAACTACGTCAAGCAAGAGCTGGGAGAGCTCTATAAGTGGTAGTGCTGCGTCATGCCATAGCCCTCACCGGCGGTATTGCCACCGGCAAGAGCACCACCTGCAATCTCTTGCGCCTCTTTGGGTTTGCCATCATCGATGCGGACCAGATAGCCCACGAAGTGTTAGATAAAGAGCACGATAGGATTGCCAAGCTTTTCGGCGCCCAGTTTGTCAAAGATGGCAGAGTCGATCGCAAGGCGCTGGGCAAACTAATATTTGCGAACAAAACGGAGCGCCTCAAACTCGAAAAGCTGCTCCATCCCAAAATCAAGCGCGAGATTTTGGAGCGAGCCGCACACCAAGAGCGCTTCAAGGTGCCCTATATCGTGGATATTCCCCTCTACTACGAGACGCGCAACTACCCGGAAATCACCAAAGTGGCGGTGGTCTATGCGCCCAGGGAAGTGCAGATAGAGCGGCTGCGCAAGCGTGAGCGGCTGAGCTTTGAGGAGGCTGTCAAACGCATCGAACTGCAGATCGATATCGAAAAAAAGCGGGCAATGGCCGATTATGTGATCGATAATAGTAAGGATCTTAAACACTTGCAACAGCAAGTGGAAGAGTTCGTAGAGCGCATAAAGGATGAGTATGCAGTTAGCTAAATATAGCGCCAGCGGCAACGATTTTGTAATTTTTCACTCGTTTACTGAGCGCGATCGCGGCGATTTGGCGCGCCGGCTGTGTGACAGGCACGAGGGAATCGGCGCAGACGGGCTCATCGTGCTTTTGCCCCACGGCGAGTATGACTTTATGTGGCAGTTTTACAATGCTGACGGCAGCGAAGCTGAGATGTGTGGCAACGGCAGTCGCGCCGCAGCGCACTACGCATACCACAACGGCCTCGCACCCGCTGCGATGCGGTTTCTTACGAAAGCCGGCCTCATCGGTGCGACGGTAGAGGGTGACATCGTAGAGAGTCAGCTCACACCCTATGAGATAGTGCGTGACGATATCGTAGAAGATGGTGAGCGCTGGTGGCTCATCGACACGGGCGTGCCGCACCTTGTGAGCATTCGTGAGAGCATTGAAGATTTCGATATCGAAGCAGCGAGAATTTTGCGCCAAAAATACAACGCCAACGTCAATATAGCAAAACTTGAAGGCGACACCATCTCTGTGCGCACCTACGAACGCGGTGTGGAAGATGAGACCCTAGCGTGTGGGACGGGTATGGCGGCTTGCTTCGTGCGGCTCTACACAGAAGGCAAAGTGGGTGATAGCGCGCAGCTGCGTCCCAAAAGCGGCGAAGAGCTCTCGATTCGCATCGAAAACGACCGTCTCTATTTCAAAGGAAAAGTCAAAAAGGTCTTCGTGACGGAGGTTGCGGGAAGGCTGTAGGATTACAGTCCCGCTTCTTGGATCTTTTGTGCCTGGTAGTGGGCGATGAGGGGTTCGATGATTTGATCGAGGTCACCGCTTTGCATGATCTCGTCGAGCTTGTAGAGCGTGAGGCCGATGCGGTGGTCGGTGATGCGGTTTTGGGGGTAGTTGTAGGTGCGGATGCGCTCGCTCCTATCGC
>WGBB01000171.1 GCA_015494505.1 Nitratiruptor sp.
CATCGAGCTCATCCTTCAAGAGGTCAAGCGGGGCAACAAGGTCCTGGCTGTCGCCGACTCCAACACGGCCGTGGACAATATGCTCCAGCACCTAGCTACGTATGATCTCAGTCTCGTTCGCATCGGCCATCCTGCGCGCATCCTCTATGAATTGGAAGAGTTTAGCATCCATGCCAAATATGCCAAGAGCCTCGAGGCCGAAGCCATCAAGCAGGGCTGGGAAGAGGTGGGAGTGCTGGTCAAAGAGCGCGACCGGTTTCCAAGCCTACGCAAGCGCGCAGCAGAGGTCTTAGCCACGATCGCATCACCACACTGGCGGCAAGGGGCAAAAGTATGCGGGGCATCAGTGTGGCTACGATGCAGTCCATGGCCAAATGGATCAAACTCGATCGCAAAATCGAATCTCTCGTGCACGCACTGAGAGCCAAAGAGGAGGAGGCCTATAAGCAGATCATCCGCAGTGCCGACGTGGTGCTCGCCACAAACGGGATGATCATGAGTGAGATCCTCAAAGACGAAGAGTTCGATGTAGCGGTGATAGACGAGGGGAGCCAGCAGGTGATTCCCTCTACGCTCATTCCCATCATGCACGCTGAGCGTTTCGTCATAGCGGGCGATCACAAGCAGCTGCCGCCTACGGTGGTGAGCGATAATCGCGAGCTCAAAGAATCGCTCTTTGAAAAGCTCATCGAGGCGCTGCCGGATCTTTCGCAGATGCTGCGTATCCAGTATAGAATGCACGAAAAGATTATGGGGTTTTCGAACCGAGAGTTCTACGAAGGCAAGCTCATAGCCGATGCGAGCGTAAAGGAGCACACTATTGCAGATCTAGGCCTCGGCGAGCCGGAGCGTTATAGAGATATTTTGGACGAAACACCTATCGTTTTCGTAGATACCGAGGGGACAGAAGCCGCCGAGCGGCTGCCCGATCGCAGCACCAGCTACGAAAATCCCAAAGAGGCCGAGATAGTCAAGGCCCTCATCGAGGAACTAGAAAACATGGGTGCGAAGCCGGAACAGATAGGGATCATCACCCCCTACGCGGCGCAGGTGAAACTGCTCAAAAAGCTGATCGATACCGAAGAGAGGGTCTATGAGATAAAAAGCGTCGACGGTTTTCAAGGCAGAGAAAAGGAGATCATCATCATCAGTTTCGTGCGCTCCAATGATTGCGGCGAAATCGGCTTTTTGCAGGATCTGCGCCGGCTTAACGTAGCGCTCACCCGCGCCAAGCGCAAGCTTATCTGTATAGGCGATAGCAAGACGCTAACTTGCAATGAAACCTATCAAAGACTCATAGCCTATATCGAAAAAGAGGGGAGAGTAAGGAGATGGGGATGAAAAAACTTACCGACATCGAAGAGATTAGAACGAATATCGCCGAGAATGACGCCGTTTTGCTCTACATCAGCGCACCAAACTGCAGCGTCTGCGACGCGCTGCGTCCAAAAATCGACGCCTTTTTCGCCGAGCACTACCCTAAAGTGGTGCGCATTCAGGCAAATATCGCACAGACACCGGAGCTAGGAGCCGAATTTCAGATACTCAGCGCTCCGGCGATTCTGCTCTTTTTTGATGGTAAGGAGTTTTTGCGCGAAGGGCGGAATGTGAGCTTGCAGCAGATGGCCCAGAGGGTGGATAAGATTTATAACCTCTATTTCGAAGACTAAGCTATCGCTTAGCCTTTGAAAATGAATGTAACTTTTTTGAGGATGACGGGTTTATTGAGTTTGGGATCAATTCCCAGCTTTTTCGCTAAAGGCGGCTTGACGAGGCGATAGCCTAGGAGCGCTACGACTTTGTCTCCCTTTTGTAGCTGCACATTATACGTAAAACTTCGCTTTTCGTTGGCTTTGAGCATCGTATCTTTGAGCACTTGCGTAGCGAGCCATGGCGGCGTGGGTTTGCCCTCATGTCCTAGGATGCGCACCAAAAGCTCTCGCTTTTGCCACACCGTTTTGCCGTCTCGCAGCACCTTGACCATCACGAAAGCCACGCGCGCCGG
>WGBB01000172.1 GCA_015494505.1 Nitratiruptor sp.
TAGTCAAAGAGAGAGAGGCGCTGCGTTCCTTTTTCGAATAGAGAGCAGCACGAGTTGGGGAAGGGGAGTAGATGAAACTGGCGGTATTAGATGCGTGCTGCTCTCTATTCTCTCCCGAAAGGGAGAGATATGCTTACAAGCTCGCTGCGAACTTATAGTCGAGTTGGATCCAGTATTTGGTAGTATCTGTATATCCAAAAGTATCGTCACCTTTATTGTAATCAGCATACTTGAGCAAGAGCCCCAAGTTTTTGTTGATTTTATATTTATAGGCGATATCGATTTCGCTTCCGAGATCATCATCACCCGCACTGTTTTTCTTATCGGATTTGAAGTCGTGATAGATACCGATGATTTTGCCGTATGCACCAAAATTGTAGCCAAGCTTGACTGTGAAATCTTTAAGACCTTCTTTAGGTGTATTAGCCAAAAAAACATCTGCCCAACCGTTCATAGCATGGAGTGTCGCAAGAGGTGTATAAAAAGCGTTATCGCCATTTCCTTTATCCCCCAACACTTCATATCCTATGCCTCCGATAAAACCGTTGTATAAGGCAGTTACATTGAGATTATAGTAATCACTATCTTGTTTAATTTTGTTATATGGATGAATTCCTCCTTTCAATGCCGACAAATTTGGGTCTTTTCTGTCATCCAAGCTTGGATCATTTTGTGCAGCATATTCTGCTGTATATTTGACTTTAAAACCGTCAAAATCATGTGCACCAGTCAAGCGAATACCTATATGGTCAGCAAAGTTTTCGATCATATAATCATACACAGTAACTGTTAACTCTGGTGCAAATTTGTATGCACCATGCAACAGTACAGAACCTGTACTAATTTTTCCATTTTTTGCAACCGTATGCACTCTATTGACATACGCACCCAGGAGGCTAAGATTTGGAATGCCGTTATAGATTAAAGCTGCCAGATCGTAGGTTTGCGGCATTTGTCTCCAGCCGACATTCCCGATGAAGCGTGCATTGTCGAGCACTACCATCTTTCGACCGAAGATTCCTGTAAATCCATTGGCCGAATAGCTGATGTTTGCTTGCGTAATACGTGTTTGGGAAGGATCGACGATTTTGTCATACCCGCTTTGTTCGGGAGCATACTTGTCTACCCAGCCGAAGTTCGCTACATTGATCGCTTGGAGTTGTGCACCGAGTCCTTCGACTTCGAAAAGATTCGCATTCAAAGTCAAAGCAGTGCGAACAGTCAACGCTTTTCCGGCTTTAAGACCATTATCTTTCACACTTGCATACTCATAGCGCGGTCGCAGTTCCAAACTCACTTTTGGATTGGAGATGATATTTTCCAGCGCTCCGGCACTTGCGCTGCTTGCTATCGTCCCAAGAGCGAGCGCTCCAACCAAGCTCAATTTGATATATCGCATTGCTACTCCTTTTTTGGATTATCACATATTGTGAATCATATCATAACCTTATGATATACTTTGCACAGAATTTACACATTGATTAAAATCAATTTTTTTAAGCTTTAGACCAATTTTTCTAAAAGTTTCTCCACGCTTACACCTTCGGCCTCGGCTTTTTGCACCAGCCGCCGATATACATCGGCATCGAGATAGCTCACACCGCGTACCTTCTCACCGGCCTCGAGGCGCATCCGGTCATAGAGGCGCTGCATTTCGATGCGCTTTTCCTTTGGCACCCAACTGCGCATCGATTTGTATTCGACCAGCTTTCCATCTTTATAGACACCGCTCACTTCGGCATAGACCCAGTAGTAGCCGCGGTCTTTGCGCATGTTTTTGACGTATCCTCGCCAGATTTTGCCGGCTTTTATGGTCTCCCACAGCTCTTTGAAAACGGACTTTGGCATATCGGGATGGCGCAGGATGTTATGGGGCTTGCCGATGAGCTCTTCGGGCTCGTAGCCGCTAATGTGCGCAAAAGTTTCGTTGGCATAAGTGATGATGCCTGATAGATCGGTGCGCGAGATGATGAGCTCCTCTTTTGGCACCTCCGTTTCGATGAACATATCCCAGCTAATATCCATAACGCGCCTTTAGATGTACTTCTTCTTCAGATCCCCGTGATAGACGATCTTTTCGGCCGGTACATCCTTTTCGAGGATTTCGGGCACGGGGTCTTGGATATCGAGATCTTCTTTTAAAGCCTCCAGCTCCTCTTCGCTATATGAGTAGATAAGATCGGCGCTGAGGACTCCTGGCAAAAACTGCAAAGTTTTTAGCTTATCGATCTCTTCGGCCGTATCCTTGCCCTCTATCGTCACTACGATATAGCCGCTCTCATCCACGATATGGATATCACAGACATCGGCCTCTTCGACTCTTTTTTTTACGGCTTCCAGTTCATTCGGATTGCACCGTATCACACAGCTGCTTAGCGTCATGGTAACCTCCATTTCATGATTTCTCCCGTCTCGCTTCCGGTAAGAATCGTTTTATTATCCAAAAAGCGCACCACGTTGACGAGATTTTTGTGCCCCACGAGGTGGTGGCGCACCTCGATAGTGTCGGTGGTGGCCACTTTGAGAATATACTTTTCATTGTCGCCAAAAACCACAAAGCGATTATCTGGGCTAAGGCCCGCTACATAGATGAAAAAATCGGGATTTTGATACTTGGCCTGCACGCCGCCGGTGAGAGTGTAGAGAGCCAGCGTCTTGTCGGCTCTGCTGCCGGCTGCTATGAGGTCCTTGTTTGCATAGATGGCGAGGATTTTGTCTTTGTTGACGTCTTTATAGAGTTTTTTGCGCTCCAGAGTCCTAGGATCGATGACGATCACCTCGCCCCCTTCGTCCCCTATGGCTACATATTTCCTACCCGGTTCCATCGCCATAGCTGAGTAGAAATACTCTCCCGCTTTGGCGCGCTTGAGAATCTTTCTCTTTTTGAGATCATAGAGCACCACCTCATCGCTCATAAGCGCTATGATGGCACGATCCTCGTCCACAAATTTCGCAGCTTTTGCGTAGAGCATCGCCGATTTGTCCAGCACTTTTGTACTGGTGTTATTCTCGTATACGAAAAGCTCTGCGTACCCCTCCTCGGCTTGCGCCAGGTAGAGGATCTTGCCATCCAGCGCATCGACGCTGTAGATGTCGGCGTTGTTGAGCGTACCCATAAAGTCTTTTATCTTACGCACTTTGATGGTCTGTAGAGGCTTGAGATTGCGAGACAGCACCACGACGCTACCGGCATCTGTGGCTACGTAGATATTCTGGCCATCCAGCGCCATATCCAGCACGGCGCCTTCGATCTTTGTTTGTTCCACAGGCTTTAGGTCCGCTCCCAAAAGTGCAGCCACTGCCACAAAAATCGCGATTATCAGCTTCACGCCGCTCCCCCTATCTTGATCGCTCTAGTCGGACAGACACTCACACAAAAGCCGCATCCCGTGCAATCATCTGTAATCTCGGGATTGAAAAGCCCCGTAAAGCGAATAGCGCTATCGAGGCAGACATCCTTGCACATACTGCATATCGTCTTTTGCCACGCAAGGCATCCGAGCATATCGATAGTAAGTCTAGGCAATGTGCGTTTGTACTCTTTCTCTATCACACCCATCTCGCACGCCTCGGCACATGCATCGCAAAAAGTGCAGCCCGATTTCGAAAAATCCAATACCGGCTTGTCGTCTTGGATGACAATGATACTCTCTTCACACGCCGTTACGCAAGGTTTAGCCTCGCACTCCTTGCACTTTTCAAAATCGGCTTCGTCCTTATAATAGGGCACAAAGGGGAAACGCTCTTCCTCCTTTGGCCTCTTGGGTGAGAGCAGTTGTGCGAAAAACTCCCGTCTTTGCACTACTTCACACCTTCCATTAGGTTTTTATACAGCTTAGAGCGATGTTTCGCGTTCGGGTCGCGAAATTCTGGCTTAAAGGTGTTCGCCACCAGCGGCTTGGCGTTGGCTTGCGGTGCGTGGCACTGGCTACAGTTGTAGCGCTGCGGTGCGATATCCTCTTTTTTGGCCATGAGCGAGAGGCGCTTTTCGTAAGCCGCTTTGTCTTCGTAGAGCTTTTGCTTAATCAGCTTCTTCTTGGTAGCGAAGAAGAAGTCCTTGAAGTGTGTAGGCGGCATAGGTGTTGCGCCCATGCTCTTGGCAACGCTCGGCATGTGACAGCCCAAACAGGCGTTGTTTTTGAGCGTAATAGGCAAGAGTCCATCCACGCTATGAGGAATCATAGGTGGTGCGTTTTCGTAGGCGCGCTCGAATTTTTTAGATGTCCCCGGAGCAGCCTTGGAGTACTCCACCTTCGGAGGTGTGCCGTGGCTACTGTAGCCCAGCTCACTTTCGCTCACTACGGAGCTTTTTTGTGCCGCACCGCACCCTGCTGCAAAAATCAGCGCTGCGACGGCAGAGATCCCAATCAGTTTTTTAAGATACATTGTCCTCTCCTTTTTTGACAAAGTCGCGGATGCTAAAGTTCAATGCGTCATCGTCACACACTTCCACGCATCTGCCACAGAGCGTGCACTCTCCCATATCCACGATCTGGCTCTTTTTGCCGATCATGTAGAGCACCTCTTTTTCGGGACAGACCTCTTTGCACTTCATACAGAGCGTGCAGTTTGGCTGATTGTGACGGACGCGAAAGAGGTTGTAGCGACCGATGATCGCATAGAAACCTCCCAGCGGACAGACATGCCCGCACCAGCCGTTTTTGAGCACAAATAGATCAAAAAGAAAGATCGCTAGCACCGCTGCCCAGCCAAAGCCCATGCCAAAGACGAGGCCTCTGTGCATCATCGAGATGGGGCTCACCATCTCGAAAGCTGCGGTACCTAGCAAAAAGCTAAGAATGAAGCTCAGCCCCAGCACCCAGTAGCGGATGTTGCGGCTCGCCCACCATTTTTTCTCGAACTTATCGAGCTTGAATTTGCGTCGCATGTAATTCGCGAGGTCCGTTACCATATTGATAGGACAGACCCAGCTACAAAAGGCGCGCCCTCCGATAAGCGCGTAGAAGATGGCAATAATCGCCGCACCTATGAGCACGTCGGTGGCCAGCATCGCCCCGGTGGCAAATATCTGAAGCACCGCATAGGGATCGGCAAGAGGTACTGTCTCTAGGAACAACGAGGAGCTCAGATTGCCCTGCAAGATCTTCCATCCGTAGTAGTTAGCGCCCATATAGAGCACCAAGATGGTGATCTGCACCAGGCGTCTAAGGATCAAGAATCGGTATTTATCGTAGATTCTACTCAAAGTCGATCCCTTCGTTGAGCGATTCGACCGCGCTCTTTTTACTTCTTGGCGTCACAGTCGTCTGGATCCCCTTGCTTCCCTTGAGGCGCTCTTCGTCGCTTCCTTGCCATCCCTTGACGTAGTGGCTGCCCACTTTGCCCAGAGCCACTTCACGCGGCAATACCTTGATAGCAGCGATTTCGGTCACGCACGCATGCTCGCACAGCCCGCATCCCGTACAGTAGTCGGGATCGACTACCGGCAGGAGCTTGGCGTGCTTGCCGGTGCGTTCATTACGACGCAGTTCCATAAATATCGCTTTGTCCAGCAGCGGACATGCGCGATAGCAGGCATCACACTGGATCCCCCAATAGGCGATGCAGTCTTTGATATCCACTATCGCCACACCCATACGCATCATCGTGATGTCAAAGACCCGTTTGCCCTCTTGCTCCCTCGTGACACTCTCTATATCGAGCGCTCCCGTGGGGCAAGCCGGCACACAAGGGATGTCGTCGCACATGTAGCAGGGCACATCCCTTGGGATATAGTAGGGCGTCCCGAGAGGTTTGTGGTCTCCCGGTTTGGCCAGCATCAGCGTATCGTACGGGCAAGCCTCCACGCAGAGCCCGCATTTGATACACATCTTGATAAATTCATCCTCTTTGCGTGCTCCCGGTGGACGCAGCAAGAGCTCGGAGGCTTTGGCTTCGTCCACGAAAGCGCTCCAGACGATGCCGCCCGTGGCGGCAATCGCGATATTTTGGGCCATCGATACCAAGAAGGCGCGGCGATTTTTGTCCATCGTCCCCTCCCCGCTCACTTAGGCCTTATAGATTTTGACCGCACATTTTTTGTAGTCGGTCTGTTTTGAGATAGGACATGTGGCATCGAGAGTGACCTTGTTGATATAGACACGCTCGTCGAACCATGGTACGAACACGAGACCTCTTGGCGGTCGGTTACGACCTCTCGTCTCAACACGCGCTTTGA
>WGBB01000173.1 GCA_015494505.1 Nitratiruptor sp.
AAAAACCTGAGCGTGAAGGGCTCATGACTCCCGATATCATCGATGCTATATTGGATGGAAAAATCAAAGCGATTTACAATATGGGCGAAGATATCGCCCATATCCACCCCAACCAAAACAAAATCAAAAAGGCCCTCGGCGAGCTGGAACTTCTCATAGTCAACGAAATCTTTCCCAATGAAATTACAAAGCATGCAGATATCCTTTTTGGCGTCAAGAGTGCCTATGAAAAAGAGGGTGTCTATGTCAACGCCGAGCGGCGATTGCATCTGTCACAGCCACTTGTTGCCAGCGACCTGCCCGATGACTGGGAAGTGCTGGTGCATATCGCACGCCGAATGGGGATAGAGCTAGAGTATGGCAGCTCGCGTGAAATCTGGGATGAGGTGCGCCAAGTGGCCAGCGAGCGCTTTAGCGGTGCTAGCTACGAAAAGCTTGCTGCCAACAGACTTCGAGGCCTGCAGTGGCCCGTGCACCAAGAGGATACGCCCGTGCTGCACATTGAGCGCTTTCGCACCAAAGACGGCTACGGCCACTTTCGCTACAAAGGCTACGAGCTGCGAGGCATGTTCAAAGAGCTTCTTAGCAAGCGCAACCTGCACTTCTATCTCACCACTGGACGCATCATCACCCACTACAACAACGCGGCCCAAACCAAAGCATGCGAGAGCCTTGCGAAGCGTCATCAAGAGGATATCCTTTTTGTGAGCGAAAAGGATAGGGAGTTTTTCGAAGGGCGTGAAAAGGTAGTGCTCGAGAGCAAATACGGGCGCTCCAAACCCCTTCGCATCAAATTTACCAAAGCACTCAAACGCGGGACACTCTACACTACCTTTCATCATGCCAAGAGCCATATTAACTACCTTTTCGGTGACGAGGCGGACGTGTTTGTCAAGACGGCTCGCTTCAAAAGCGTCAAAGTAAAGGTAGTCTAATGGGAAGAGAAAGCAGACTCATAGGTCAAAGGGCCGAAGAGCGTGCCACCACCTATCTCATCGACGAGGGATTTACGATTTTGGAGCGCAATTTCCATTCACGCTTTGGCGAAATCGATATCGTCGCCCAGCGTGACGGAGTGGTGCATTTCGTAGAGGTCAAGTACTCCAAAACGTATGAGCCAATCGTGCAAATCACACCTGCGAAGATGATGAAACTCTACCGCGCCGTTGAATATTATCGCTTCACCAAAAATCTCTCGCTTCCCTATCAAATCGATGCACTGCTTATCAAAGATACCTCGATAGAGCTTGTGGAAAATATTTCTCTTTGATATTCAGAGTGCTATTAAGAAAAAGTGAGTATAATTATACTCCCTCACATGAAAACAATCTAAGGAGAAAATTATGGGAAAATATGTTGAACTCAACGCAGGAAACTTCGATGATACTATTAAAAATAACGAAGTTGTCATGGTAGATTTCTGGGCGCCTTGGTGCGGACCTTGTAGAATGATCGCTCCTATCATCGACGAGCTTGCCGAAGAGTATGAAGGCAAAGCGGTGGTAGCCAAAGTCAACACCGACGAAGAGCAAGATATCGCTATCCGCTACGGTATCCGCTCTATTCCTACGATCCTCTTCTTCAAAAACGGTGAGCTTGTAGATCAGATGATCGGTGCTGCAAGCAAAGATGTCTTCAAACAAAAACTCGACGCTATCCTTGGCTAAGAGCGGGGCTTCGGCCCCAAGTCGAGAGCAAAGGGATCGACTGATGCTTTTTCTCTCGATTTTGCCCCACACAAAGGAACCTCATGCTTGATCTTGCAATCATAGGCGGCGGTCCGGCAGGACTGACGGCTGGTCTGTATGCCACACGCGGCGGTCTCAAAAACGTGGTCATGTTCGAAAAAGGGATGCCGGGCGGCCAGATAACCCAAAGCAGCGAAGTGGAAAACTACCCGGGCGTTTGCAAAGTGGTCACGGGGATGGAGCTGATGGAGTGCTGGCCCGAGCAGGCCATGCGCTTTGGCCTAAAACACGAGATGGAAGAAGTGAGGCGCATCAAGCGCGAGTGCGACGGCAGTTTTACCATCGAGCTTGCCAGCGGCAAGAGCGAGAAGGCAAAAGCGGTGATTGTCTGCACCGGCAGCACCCCCAAAAGAGCCGGTTTCGAGGGGGAAGAGGAGTTTTTGGGACGTGGCGTGAGCACATGTGCTACCTGCGACGGATTTTTTTACAAAGGCAAGGAAGTAGCGGTGCTTGGAGGAGGTGATACGGCTTTGGAAGAGGCCTTGTATCTAGCCAATATCGTCGAAAAAGTCTATCTCATCCATCGCCGCGACAAGTTTCGCGCTGCACCCACTACAGTCGAGCGTGTGATGAAAAATCCCAAAATCGAGCTCATACTTAATGCCAACGTCAAGCGTGTCTATGGCAATGAGATGGGGCTAGAGGGTGTCATTATCGACCGGCAGGGCAAAGAGATTGACCTCAAAGTCCCGGGACTATTCGTCTTTGTGGGGATGAACGTCAACAACGACGTCCTCAAGCAAGAAGACGGTAGCTTCTTGTGTGATGTGAACGAGTGGGGCGAGGTGAAAGTCAATCTCAAGATGGAAACGAGCGTCCCCGGGCTGTATGCTGCGGGCGATGTACGTGAGTTCGCACCCAAGCAGGTAGTCTGCGCCGCCGGTGACGGCGCCACGGCAGCTATCAACGTCATAAGCTATATCGAAAAAATAGGAGAGCTACAACCATGCTAAAAGTGGGAATTTATGGTGGAAGTGGACGGGTAGGGAGTCTGCTTATAAAAAACCTTCTCGGTGATGAAGTAGCAAAAATCAGCGTCGTTCATGCACTGGATAAGCTCGAAAGCGAAGTGCCGGGAGCCATCATTACCAACGACCTGGACACACTCATCGACGAGAGTGAAGTGATTATCGACTTTACGCTTCCTGAAGGCACCCAAGCGCTTGTAGAAAAGCTGCTTGATAAACCACGAGCACTCGTGAGCGGCACCACTGGGCTCAATGAGCACCAAATCAATCTCATGCAAGAGCTATCCAAAAAAGCTCCTGTACTCTATGCCACCAACATGAGCTTAGGCATAGCTATCCTCAAGCGCCTCGTAGCGATAGCCAGCGAGAAGCTTCGAGACTTCGATATCGAAATCGTGGAGATGCACCACCGTTATAAAAAAGATGCCCCAAGCGGTACGGCCTTGACGTTAGCGGAGTTTGCCGCCAAAGCCAGAGGCCTGGAGCTTGACAAGGTGCGCGTCAGCGGGCGCGACGGTAATATCGGTGAGCGTACGAAAGATGAAATAGGCGTTTTCGCACTGCGCGGCGGTGATATCGTGGGACGCCATACGGTGGGATTTTACAATGACGGCGAGTATCTGGAGCTAAACCACACCGCCACAAGCCGCGATACGTTTGCCAAGGGAGCCATCAGGGCAGCCAAATGGGTGGCTACGCAAGAGCCGGGTCTCTATACGATAGATGATTGTTTAGGACTCTAAGATGTGTTCCGTCATCGGTCTTTTTAACGTTCCGGAAGCCAGCAAGTATGCCTACTTCGGACTCTTTTCGCTCCAGCACCGCGGCCAGGAAGCTGCAGGCATTGCCAGTAGCGACGGCAGCAAAATCCATATCGCCAAAGGCCGCGGTCTCGTGACGCAGGTGTTTGATGAAAACAAACTCTCCAAACTCATCGGCAACAGCGCCGTGGGCCATACCCGCTACTCCACGGCCGGCGAAGATTCGGTGCTCGATGCGCAGCCGATTTTCGCTCGCTACGACTTGGGCCAGATCGCCGTGGTGCACAACGGTAACCTCACCAATGCCAAGCGCGTGCGCAAGGAGCTCATCAAAGAGGGTGCGATCTTTCAGACTTTTATGGATACCGAAAACCTAATCCACCTCATCGCCCGTAGCCAAAAAGAGCATCTCTATGATCGCATCATCGAAGCGCTCCATCAGGTAGAGGGGGCATACTCTTTTATCTTTTTAAGCCGCAAAAAGATGTTCGCCGTGCGCGATCCTTACGGTTTTCGCCCCCTCTCGATGGCGAAGCTCGGTGATGGCTGGGTGGTGGCCAGCGAGACGTGTGCTTTCGATCTGATCGGTGCAGAGTATGTGCGCGATATCAAGCCGGGTGAATTGGTGGTCTTCGAAGAGAACAAAGAGCCGCGCTCTATCCAGGTCTTCGAACCCAAACCCCATAAGTGTATCTTCGAATATATCTACTTCGCTAGACCCGATAGCAATATTTTTGGCAAAAACGTCTACAAGCTGCGCAAGGCCATGGGACGGGAGCTTGCCAAAGAGTATCCGGTCGAAGCCGACATGGTGATCCCAGTGCCTGACAGCGGTGTGGCAGCAGCCATAGGGTATGCCGAAGAGAGCGGCATTCCTTTCGATTTAGGGATCATTCGTAACCACTACGTGGGCCGCACCTTTATCGAGCCTACTCAAGAGATCCGCGATCTCAAGGTGAAGATGAAGCTCAACCCCATCAAGAACGTCATCAAAGGCAAACGCCTCATCGTCATTGATGACAGCATCGTGCGGGGTACTACGAGCAAAAAAATCGTTAATATCCTTAAAGAGTTCGGTGCCAAAGAGGTGCATATGCGCATCTCCGCTCCTCCTACCACGGGTCCTTGCTACTACGGCGTGGATACACCAACCAAAGAGGAGCTCATCAGCTCACGCATGAGCGTGGAGGAGACGCGCAAATATATCGGAGCCGATACTTTGGCGTATCTTTCGATAGAAGGGTTGCTGCGTAGCGTAGGGAATGATTTAAGCTACTGTATGGCATGTTTTGACGGCAACTACCCAGTCATTCCCGAAGAGTAAGGAAGCCGTTGAGAGAGATTCTAACTTTTGGGCGCTACTACAAGCGCAAACGCCGCAAACGTGTTCGCAAAGTCCCTTTGGGGCTTTCGGGCTTTACCTGTCCCAATATCGATGGACGCGTAGCAAAAGGCGGCTGCACTTTTTGCGAAAACGAATCCTTTGCGCCTAATCTCGCACGCACAAAAAAGTTCTACTTAAATCCCGATAGCACCGAAAACCCGCTGCTTGCTAAGCAGCTTGCCGAAATCGATTTTCAATACCGAGGCACCGCTGCGCACTACAAAGCCTTGGGCTATGAAGAGTTTCTCGCCTACTTTCAGGCCTTTACCAATACCTACGCTCCCCTGGATACCCTAAAGCGCCTCTATGAGCATGCATTGGAGCAAGAGGACTGCATAGGTCTTAGTATCGGTACGCGTAGCGATAGCGTGACGGAAGAGATTCTCGATTATTTGGTAGGTTTATCCCAATCGCACGAAGTGTGGATCGAATACGGTATCCAGAGTGTCTTTGACGAGACTTTGGAGCGCATCAACCGCGGGCACGATAGCAAAAACGTCGAGGCGTGGATCAAACGCTCCAAGGACAAGGGCCTGCAAGTGTGCGGCCATGTGATATTCGGCTTGCCGGGCGAGACGCGCGAGATGATGCTCTCTACCGTAGCAAGAGCGATAGAGTGGGGCATCGATGC
>WGBB01000174.1 GCA_015494505.1 Nitratiruptor sp.
GAGCAAGGGGCCAAAGAGGCTGGCAAGATGCGCTTAGAAGGCAAAGACTACATCGTCCAAGATGGCGATGTGATGCACTTTCGCTTCAACGTCTAGTGAGCACCACCCCACCCTCCAGGTGGTGGGTGTAAGGAAACTGATCGAAGGCCGCAAGCGCCGCTATTTCGTGCGTGGCAGCGAGCTCCTCTACGTCTCGCTTCAGTGTCTCGGGATTGCAGGAGATATAGATGATGTTTTCAAACTCCTTCACCACTTCTCTGGTGGCGTTATCGAGCCCACACCTGGGAGGATCTACAAAGACGGTGCGAAAATCGTAGCTTTTTAGATTGATATCTTGGAGCCTGCGAAACTCTCGCTCACCTCGCAAAGCCTTGGCCACCTCTTCGGCGCTGAGGCGCACGAACTCCACGTTTTGGGTACCATTCATCGCCCTATTCTCTTTGGCCGCTTTGATGCTAGTCTTGCTCACCTCCGTCGCCAATACTTTGCCAAAATTTTGTACCAGCGGCAGTGTAAAGTTCCCTGCTCCACAATAGAGCTCCAATAGATCGCCACCAAAATCTCGGCTCTGCTTCAAAGCCCACTCTATCATCTTGATATTGACGAAGGGATTTGGCTGGGTGAAGCTTCCCTCATAGTGGCGGTAGCGATAGATTTTTCCCTCTATGGGCAACTCTTCGGTGATATAGTCTTGGCTCAGTACCACCTTCTGACCACGGCTGCGCCCGATGAGATGGATACCTAGCTCTTTGGCCACTGCTCTTGCTCCCTCTTCCCATGTGCTATCCAGCTTCCTATGATAGACCAGTGTCGCCAACACTTCACCACTAAGCCCACTTAAAAAATCGATGCGAAAAAGCTTGTGTGAGAGTACCTCCTCATTTTGCAACCATTGCATCAGCTTGGGCATCCCCTCAAAGATTGGCTCGAGCACGATTGGGCACTCATCGATCGCGATCTTGCCGCCATCCGTGGCGTACATCGTATAGTGCGGCATACCGTCATAAAATCGGATACCAAACTCTCCACGGGCTCGAAAATGGCTCTGGGGTGAGGTGAAAATCTGTGGCTTTTGGCCAAAGAGTTCGCTGAATTTTTCCACTTTCAAAGCGAGCTGTCTGTCGTAGTCGGGATAGAGAGTGCAGCTGCCACACTTGCCAAAATATGTGCAATTCATCGTTTTTTCAACCTTGATTGGGTATCATAGATGCAATTATATCTTAAAGGTTTTGTATGGATCCAAGTATCGTGATACTTGCAGCGGGGCAAGGCACGAGAATGAGAAGCGCCCTGCCCAAAGTCTTGCACAAAATCAGCGGTCGACCAATGATCTGGCATATCGTCAAAGAGGCCAAGAAACTAAGCGACGATATCACCGTAGTGCTCTATCATGAAGCCCAGATAATTCGCTCCTATCTGGAGGAAAACTTCGAAAATCTTCGCTTCCATATCCAAGACCATGAAAATTTTCCTGGAACCGGCGGTGCTTTGAGAGGTATAGAGTTCGAGGCCGACAAAGTCTTGGTGCTCAATGGCGATATGCCCCTGATTCAAGCAAGTGAACTGGAGAAATTTTTGCAAGTGGAGGCCGATATCGTCATGAGCGTCATCGATTTGGAAAATCCTCATGGCTATGGTCGTGTGATCATCGAAGATACGGAGGTGGAATGTATCGTGGAGCACAAAGATTGCGGCGAAGCGGAGCTGGCAATCACTACCGTCAATGCGGGCGTCTATCTTTTCAAAAAGGAGATCCTTGCGAAATATCTGCCCACACTCTCCAACGACAATGCCCAAAACGAGTATTACCTCACCGACATCATCGCCTTGGCCAAAAGAGACGGCTACACCATCAAACCTATCTTTGTAGATGAAGAGAACTTCAAAGGGGTCAACTCCAAAGTGGATCTGGCCCACGCCGAAGAGATCATGCAAGAGCGTATAAAAAAGCGCTGGATGAGCGAAGGTGTCATTTTTCGTTTGCCTAAGACCTCATTTGTAGAAATCGATGTGGAATTCGAAGGAGAGTGTGAAGTGGAGAGCGGCTGCACCCTTCATGGTAAGAGTCGTATCCTCAGCAGCCACATCAAAGCGAACAGCGTCGTCGAAGAGAGTGAGATTCGCTACAGTAGCGTAGGTCCCATGGCACGAGTACGCCCGGGCAGCATCCTAGAAGACACCCATATCGGCAACTTCGTGGAGGTGAAAAAATCGCACCTCAAAGGCGTCAAAGCTGGACACTTAAGCTACCTCGGCGATAGCGAGATCGATGA
>WGBB01000175.1 GCA_015494505.1 Nitratiruptor sp.
ATCGTCGACCAGACCCTCGAGCAGCTCAAAAATCTCGACGTCACGCTCAAAATCCTCTTTCTCATCACGATTCTCAGCCTCGCTCCGGCGATTTTGATCACCATCACATCCTTTACGCGCATCGTCATCGTCCTCTCGCTCTTGCGCCATGCCCTGGGCATCCCCCAGTCGCCGCCAAACCAAGTGATAATAGCACTTTCTCTCTTTATCACCTTTTTTATTATGAAGCCCGTTTTTATCCAGATAAACGACACTGCCATCCAACCCTACATAAAAAAAGAGATCAACGACGTAGAGTTAGTGCAGCGTGCCAGCAAACCTATCAAGAAGTTTTTGCTCAACAATACCGAAAAAAAAGATATCCAGCTTTTTCTCGACATCGCAAAGGAAAAGCCCAAAACCCCCGAAGATATCTCCCTCACCACACTCATTCCTGCTTTTATGGTGAGCGAGATAAAGATCGCCTTCGAGGTGGTCTTCGTGATATTTTTGCCCTTCTTGGTCATCGATATGCTCGTAGCCAGTATCTTGATGTCCATGGGGATGATGATGATTCCGCCGATGATGATTTCATTGCCCTTTAAGCTGATCCTCTTTATACTATCCGATGGATGGGAACTTTTGATTAAAGCCCTGATAGTGAGTTACAAATGAATCTCGATCAAGTCATCACACTCACCGAACAGATGCTAAAAATCTCGCTGCTTGTAGGCGCACCCGTGCTGGCCGTGGCTTTTGGGGTGGGGATGCTCGTGAGCATTTTCCAGGCGGCTACGCAGATTCAGGAGATGACGCTGACTTTCATCCCCAAAATCGTGGCTACCGTCGCGGCGCTCATTATTTTCGGCTCTTGGATGTTTGTCACACTCACAGACTACTTTCGCTCCATCTTTGAGGCTATCGTGCACTATATCCAATGACACCGCTCGTCACTCCCGCCGATGCCGTCGCGATATCCTTGGTCTTTACGCGCATCATCGCGATTCTCATGAGCTTTCCTTTTATCAATACCACCCTTTTGCCGCGTAATGTCAAAATCTTACTCGTAGTCGCTCTCGCACTCTTTATCACCAAGACGATGCATGTCTCGATCGATATCGACACTCTCACACCCGGCAGCTACATCTGGCTCCTTTTTCGCGAGCTGCTTATCGGTTTTGGTCTCGGGCTCTTGGCAAACTTCTTCATCAGCGCCTTTAGCTACGCTGCCGAGATCATCAGCTATTTTATGGGCATTACGGTGGCCAATATCTTCGATCCCACCTACGGTCAGGTCTCGATTCTGAGCAAATTTTTTATCTTTTTGTTCTATATGATTTTTTTTGTAAGCGGGGCATATGAGTACTTCGTCTCCACGCTCTTTGCCAGTTTTACCTACTATCCCATTACGGCTACAGGGTTTGACGAGGGGTTTTGGGGATATGTGATACAAAATAGCGTTACTCTCTTTACCCTCGCTTTCAAGCTCTCCTTTCCCTTCGCACTGATTTTGTATCTCATCAATCTTGCCTTAGCGCTAGTTAACCGCATGATTCCCCAGATCAACGTCTTTATCGTAGGACTCCCTCTACAGATATTCGTGGGGCTGGCGGCGCTTGCTGCGGGGGCTTCACTTTTGGTGCTCGGTGGTGTAAACTATATCCAGAGAATGAGTGAAGATATCCTCTATCTTATTAAGCACTTAGGATAGCTATGGCCAAAGACCCCAGCAAAACCGAAAAGGCCACCCCCCGGAGGCGCGAAAAGGCACGCGAAGAGGGGCAGGTAGCCAAAAGTATCGATATCGCTATCAGTTCCTCTCTCGTTGTGGTCTTTTTGCTGCTGCTTTTTTACATTCCCTTCGCTTTTCGTAAGCTCTACGCTATCTTTGTACACTACTTTTCCGATCCACTCTCCAATATTCCCGAGCTTAATTATCAGGTAGTTTTGGAAGTGGCCAAAGAGCTGGCACTCTTGCTTTTTCCCGTTTTTTTGGCCCTTTTGGCCGTGGGATTTTTGGCAAACGTGGCGCAGGTGGGATTTAAGATCACGCCTAAAGCCCTCATGCCAAAACTCGAAAAGATCGACCCCATAGCGGGGCTCAAGCGCCTCTTTTCGCTCAAAGTGCTTTTCGAACTTTTCAAAAATCTCCTCAAACTCATAGTAGCTACGTCTGTTTCTTACTTTATCGTTACCTATTTGCTCGAAGATGTCTTTCGCTTCGCCGCTACGCCGGTCTTTACAGACGGATACGTGATGATGAAATATTCGCTTGTTTTGATACTAGGGTTTGCACTGCTCTCCATTCCCGTGGCGGCGGTGGACTTTTTTTTCAGGCGTTATGAATTCGAAGAGTCCATCAAAATGAGCAAAGAGGAGATAAAAGAGGAGCAAAAGCTCTACGAAGGAAACCCGCAAATCAAATCTGCCATCCGCAAAAAGATGCGCGAAATGAGTCTGACGCGTATGATGGCCGAAGTGGCCAGAGCAGACGTGGTCATCACGAACCCTGAGCACTTTGCCGTGGCGCTGCAGTACAAAAGAGGGCAGATGCATGCGCCCAAAGTGGTGGCAAAAGGGGTGGATAGAATCGCGCTGCGTATCAAAGAAGAAGCACGCGCGCACAATATTCCTATAGAAGAAAACCCACCTTTGGCGCGCGCTCTCTATCAAGCTTGCGATATAGGAGACTATGTGCCCGAAAGCCTCTATCAAGCCATCGCGAAAATCTTCGCCAAAATCTACAAAAAGCGTGGATTACAAGGCTAAAGTAGAGCGGTTGCGCCCATCTTTTTTGGAAAGATAGAGGGCATTGTCGGCTCGTTTAATAAGAGCGTCTATATCCTCTTCGCCTCCTTCGTCAAATCCCGCAACTCCCAAGCTCACCGTAACCTGACCCACACGTTCGAAAGGGTGTGAGGCTATGATATTGCGAAGCTTTTCGGCTAGTTTCATGGCGTCCTTGGGCTTTGTTTCGGGAGCTAGCACGATAAACTCCTCGCCGCCCCAGCGAAAGGCGGTGTCGTAGCGGCGGATGTTGCTGCGCACCAGTTTGGCTATGGTGCGTAACACCGCATCTCCCACGTCATGGCCGTATCGGTCATTGATATCTTTGAAGCGGTCGATATCGAAGATGATGAGGGAGAGAGGTCTTTTGTGCCTTTTGGCGCGCGTGAGCTCTTGTGTTGCCACTTGGTAGAATTTGTGCCTATTATATAGTCCCGTGAGTTTGTCCGTTACCGCCATCTGCTCGAAACGGCTCTTCGTTTGCAAGAAGTAGTAGAAAAAGGCCAGCAAGACTATGAGCACCAGGAGCGAGAGTATCACGTTTTGCCAAAAGATGGTATCGAAAGAGGCGAGGTTAGTATCGGTGTGGTAGGAGATGAGGTAGCCTAGTGCGTCATTGGCCTTGATGGCGAGGAAGGTGACTACATAGTAATTGCCGTCTATTTTGGCGTATGTGGCGAAGCTTTTGCCGCGAGAAAGTTGGGCAGCTATATGGCCTTTTATGGCGCTATTGATTGCATGGATGAGCATGCGTTGGGTACCGCTCTCTGAGCGCTGCGCTATCTCTTCGTAGTAGAATCTCGGGTCGATATCGCTTTGGACGAAGAGATAATTGCCATAGCTCAGTAGATTTTTGTCGATAACCTTTTCGCTGACGATATATTCATAGTAGGATCGAAAGAGCCGCTGAAGCTCTTGCTTGATGATGTTGTACGATACCGCCGCTTCAAAGAGCGCAAGCATCTGCTTTTGATAGTAGATAGGTCGTTTGAAACGTATGATGAGTTCGTTGCTGCTTGATTTGGCGAAGAGTTCTTTCTTGCTGCTTCGCTTTTTGGGTCGGTTCATCGATACCAGTACGTTACCGCTTCCATCGTAGAGTGTGAGATAGTTGATGGAGTATTTGCGAAGGATGGCGAAGTGGCGACGCAAGATGCGTAGAAGCTCTTCTTTTTTATTTTCACGCAGTGCTTTGATAAAGACCGGGTCGTGTGCGAGTTCGTCATAGACGAATGTGGAGAGTTTTTGGTAGGTATTTTTTGTGGCACGAAATTCAGAATAGAGTTTGTCTATTTGCTGTGTGAGATAGATTTTGACTCGCTGTTGCTTGTCGAGCTTGAAATAGTAAATCAGCAGTGCGGCAAAGACGGCAAAAGCAGTGGCGAAAAATGCAAATTTTATAAGATTACTTCTTTGCATTTTTCCTCAGTTTTATGAGGATTTTCGTGATGTTGCTTACGGCTTGCGGGTCTACGTAGTTGAGTGCTTCGCCGGCTTTTCTAGGATTCATGTTATAGAGTATGTAGGCGGCGATGACTGGGTCTTCCATCTTCGAGAGCTTCTCCCCCGCATATTCTGGATCCATATTTTCGAAAGCCTTGGCTAGCTTTTTATAGCGCGCGTCGTCGATTTTTTTGCGCTCTTCATCTAGGCTCTTTTTGAGCTTTTCGAGTGCTGCGCGCTCTTTTTTTATCTGTTCGAGCACCTTTTGATCGGCTGAGAGTTTTTCATCGATGTAGGCTTTGAGCTTTTCGAGGCGTCGCAGCTCCTTTTGTATCTCTTTTTGCTGGGCGTCGGCGTATGCGCCGAGGGCTAGACTAGTTATGATGCAGAAGTTTATGCACAAAGCTTTCATTGGCGAGCCTGTTTTCTAGTTCTGTCTGTTTGTGTTGACGCTTCTTGCGCTCTTTTTCCTGCAGTTTTTCGAGTGCTTTTTTCTCTGCGTGTATCGCAGCGAGCTCTTTTTTACGCTCTGTTATTTGCTCTTGGAGCTTGGTTATTTGCTGTGATATTGTAGCATTTTCTTTGCGCAGCGCTGCAATACCGGCCTGTGCGTTTTGCAGCTCGAAAAGCGTTTGATATTCGGCATTGCCCAACTCTTCTATGCGTTGGAGGTTTGCTTCGATTTGGCGTTGTAGCGATGCGATTTGACCGTCTAGCGATGCGATTTGGGCTGCTATGCGATCTTGTACGATCTTTTTTTGTTTGATGAAGAAACGAAAACTTCCCGGTTTCATCGTTTTCTTTTTATTTGCGCTTGTTTGAGCTGCTCTTTTTGTACATATTCCATAATCTCATCTTTCAAATCGTTGGGAATAGACTCGAAGATGAGGCGAAAACATGTAGACTTGGGACGTTTGTCGATTTCGAGTACCTTCGATTCGAGTGCATACTCTTTGTCATCGAGCCGAAAATCGATGCGAACGGTTTCGGCATAGCGGATTTTTTTGAGTTCATCGCTTTTATCTTTGGTGCAGATGCGCGCACCGCCGGCACTGAGATCCACAATAGTACCGCTAAACTCCAGATCCTCGCCGTAGTGGACTTTTGCGGCGATGTCTGTCTTGACGCGAGGATATTCGCGCCGCTGCACTCGTGACAGGTCGAAAGTGTGGGGTAGTTTGATAATTGTTTTGCCCCCGTCATGCATGATCTCGGCGATGGGCAGCTCGAAGCTGTAGATCCCGTCTTCGCTGCGCACAAATACTACCTTTACATATTCACCCGGTTGTACTAGCGAGGGAAGGTCTCCGTCGACGGCTAGCCAGTACATGTAGCGTTCATCTTTGTCATAGAGCGCCACGTTGATGGCTTTATTGTTGGCGAAAATCATGCGACCGTTTTGGAAGATTTCGATATCTTTGCTAGTTACCAGCGGTACGTAGGGGCTCAGTACCTCGAAACCCAGTTTTTTTCGCATATCTTTAACGAGCCGCTCGTCTGCGTGCGGATCGTTTTTGATATAGAGGTCCACCACCTTCTCAAAAGGTGCCTTAAATTCCAGCACCAAAATCGGATCGCGATCCATTTCGTGCGAATATTCCCAAAGGACCGCTATTTCACGGTCGTTGAGCTCACGTTCTTTGGCAAAATTGACGAAGTAGCGTTTGATGTTTTTTTCGCGCAGCTTTTTTTGGAGCATAAATCCCGCCACGAAAAAGATGATGAGCGCAAGCAAAAAGAGCCCGATGATGAGCGACGTGGTCACGGGATCACCGTACCAGTACTGCGTAGCGATTTTGAGTGTATCGAAGCGTGAGAGGTTTTCTTGCACTATTTCATCCTTGTTGCGTCATTCTGTTATAGAGTGCCGCCACTTCTTCCTCTTTGCCCAGCTCCTTGGCGAGATGGGCGATATTTTCCAAAATATCGCGATCGAGAGGATTCATCGTCGCGGCTTTATAGAGAAATTTATAGGCATCTTCCTTATCGCCTTTGAGTGCCATGATGACTCCCAGTATATTATATATCGGTGCACCTTGATAAAATTGTGAGATGTCGTTTGCGGCTGCCAGCACTTCACCGGCTTTGCCGTTTTGGACGAGCTGTTCAATTTCGTGTATCAATTTTTTGGTTTTTTCTATTTTCTCTTCATACTCTTTTGCAAGCTCGGTAGTAGCATCTTGAGTACTAAGTGTTTGCAGTGCCTCGTCAAAAAGCCCCATCTGATAGTAGGCATCCACGAGTCTTCGCAGCGTCTCTTGGTTGTGGAAACTCATGAGAGCTTTTCGGTAAAAGTCTGAAGCGTTGAAATAGTCGAAATATTTGGCGAGCCTATCGCCTACCATTGTATAGGCCGTTGCGAGGGCTAACGGTTCGTTGGACCAGTCGAGCGAGGTGAATATTTCTTGCGGCGGATGCATCGCTACAATATCGCGCACCAACAGGCTGCGATAGGAGGTATCGACGAAAGTTTGCGTCAGATAGTGATTGACGAAGCTTAGATCCGAGAGTTTGAGACGCAGTTTGTCGAGATTTTTGTAGATGAAGGCATACCACGTATGCTCGCCGTACTTTGGCTCGAAACCTCCAAGTTTTTGGATAGTCTCCTTTTTTACCAGTACCGCCCATTGGGGTAGATGGTCTTCGATAGCCAGAGAGGGAAGCAGTAGCTGCTCTTTTTCATACCAGTCGTCGTAGTTTTTTATCTGCTCTTCGTCGCCTATGATAAAAACTTCGTTGGGATAGATGATATCTGCATCGGGATACTCCTCTGCCACTTCTGCGAACTCTTCGAGGGTTTCATCTTCGAGCTCGATATCGCCGCCCAGAAGCAGGACATACGCACTTTTTGCGTTTGCGATCGCATTGTTGAGTCTATGTGCCAATGAACGGTCGCTAGGAAGCGAAAAAGGCGTAGCCTCCGTTTCAAAAACCGCAAAGAGTTCTTCTAAATACTGGTTTTGTGCTTCCAGGGAGTCTACAAGTGGCGAAAGATGGTGTCCATTTTCTATGAGAGCGACTGAAAAACGCATTGTTCGATCCATTTTTTATTTTATTTTAGCTAAAATTGAGAAAAATGAAGAGGTCGGTATGCAAGATAGAGCACAATTGGAAGATTTAGAGCAGATTTTACATCTTATCGATCTGCGCTATC